>NZ_JBKEAE010000082.1:0-27264 GCF_047971885.1 Tropicimonas sp.
GCTGGGAAACCCTCTCTCAGCCACTCGAACCCATGCCCCTTGACCTCGCCGCCTGAAAGACCGATCCATCACATGCCCGGAGCGTGCCGCCAGAAATTTCCACAGCATTTGCGACACGACCCCGCAGTCTACACGGCAACCGCTCCAATCCCAGGCCGGCTAAAGCCGTGGGGTTTACTGATCCCCTATCGGGGACTCTAAAAGGAAGTGTGCGTCCGTCCAAAACTTGGTGCGCCGCTACAAACTCATGATCGGCTTGTCGAAGCCGACAGCGAATCCGTCATTCGTGCCTACGAGAAGCGTATTGGCGACCTCGAAAGGATCGCATGGTCATACGCGAGAAAATCGAAAAATGCGGCAAACCGCTGGCCACCTACGAGGATACGTTCGAACACTCGATGAACTTTCTCTCAAACCATTGGAAAATATGTGAAAATAGACAAATCGAACACCGTCAAACGGTCCTGAAATTGGCATTTGCGGACCAACTGGCATATGACCGTGAAAACGGTTTTCGAACACCAGAAAGACCCTTACCGTTCAAGGCTTTAGTGGATATTTGCGGTGGCAATTTAGGAATGGCGCGCTGGGGAGGATTCGAACCCCCGACCCCTTGATTCGTAGTCAAGTACTCTATCCAACTGAGCTACCAGCGCGTGAGACGTTCAGATAGCGGCGGTGGCCCGGCGATGCAAGGGGCAAAATCCAACTTCCCGGGCGTTGCCGGCACGGGTCATTTGGGAAGCCGGATTTCGAAGGTTGTGCCTTCGGGGCCGCTTTGCACCAGCCGCAGGTCGCCGCCGTGGCCGCGCACCAGTTCGGCCGAAATGGCGAGCCCGAGACCCGAGCCGCCCTTGCGCGCTCCGCCCTGGAAGGGCTGGAACAGATATTCCACCGCTTTTGGCGGCAGGCCGGGGCCGGTGTCGGAAACGGTCAGCGTCCAGGCGTGATCGCTTTGCTCGGCAGAGAGGCGAATCTCTCCGGCCCTGCCCGAAGCGGCAATTGCCTGATGCGCGTTACGGACGAGATTGGCCAGAACCCGGAAAAGCTGCTCGGGGTCGGCGCGCAGCGACAGCCCCGGCGGAATATCCGCGACAAGTTCGAGCCGCGCATCCCCGGCGGCCAGCCGTTCGTTTTCCAGCATGTCCGAGACCAGCGGCAGAAGCTGGACATGTTGCAGGCGCGGCGCGGGCTCCTCGGCCTTGCCGAAGGCCAGGGTCGATTCGCACAGCGATACCGCACGCGAGATCGAATTGACCAGCTTGGGGGCGGCGCGCTTCACGCGCGGATCGTCGCTGTCCTCCATCCGGTCGGCGAACAATTGCGCGGTGGTCAGGATGTTGCGCAGATCGTGGCTGATCTTGGCCACGGCAGCGCCGAGCTGCGCCAGCCTGTCTTTCTGGCGAAGCGCGGTGGTCAGGCTGGTTTCCATCGAACGCAGCGCCTCTTCCGCCTCGCGCAGTTCGGCGACGCTGGCTTCGGGCGAGATGATGTGACGGGCATCCTCGGGGGCCGCGGCATAGGCCGTCATCGCTGCAACCAGCTTGCGGATCGGCACCACAAGCAGACCGCGCACGGCGAGAAACAGCATCAGCGCGGTAACGACCGAGATTACGGCCGACAGGATCAGGACCCGCACCCCGTAGTCGATCATGCCGTTGCGCAATTCGTCGCTCAGCATGGTGATCTCGATCAGCAGCCCCGCCTGCTGGACGGGTTCCCCGATGACACGGATCACCTCGGTCCGCGGATCGGCCAGGCAGGCGATCGCATCGCGGATCAGGTCCCACGGGCCGGCGTTGCGCAGGTCATAGGTGGCGTGGACCGGCTCGGGGATCGGCGACGAGAGGACAAGCTGGCGCATCTCGTCGCGGCGCAGCACCACGTTCAGCACGCCCGCGTTTTCCAGCAGCTCCGCCTCGAGACCGGCATCGATCATCTCGTCGGTTGCCAGCAGCGACAGCGAGGCGATCTGCGCCCGCTCGAGCCGCGCCTGAAGGAAATCCTCGCGGAAACGGGCGACCGAGGGAACGAATATCAGCACTTCGGCCAGCATGACGAAGACAACCGTCAGCATCAGGAACCGGCCCGAAAGCGAATTGAAGAACATCTGCTTCTGAACCCCTAGGGAACGTGCCGCTGGACGATGCCAACGAGCCTCTTGATCCAAGGGTTATCAAACAGCCGGGGCGAGAAATAGGCCCCGGCGGCACGCTTGCCGGCCTCACCCAGCGTCGGATAGGGCAGGACGGCGCCGCTCAGCGCCCGCAGCGGCATCCGGTTGGCGGCCATCAGCGCCCAGGGCGCGATCAGATCGCCCGCCCCCGGCCCCAGAATCGCCACGCCGACAAGGTGGCCGCGCACCGCCAGCAGCTTGACGAGCCCTTCGGCACCCCCTTCCACAACGGCGCGGTCGTTGGCGGAAAACGGCTCGCGTATCACCTCGAGCCGCTCGCCGTGACGGGCGCGTGCCTGCATTTCGGTCGCGCCGATCCGGGCAAGCTCGGGATCAGTGAAGATCGCGCGCGGGATAATGTCCTGTCGCGCCCGCGCCGGCAGGCCGAACAGGATCGTCCGGGCGACAACGCCGGCGTGATGGGATGCGACGTGGGTCTGCTGCATGCCGCCCGTCACGTCGCCGATGGCATAGACGCGCCGGTTGCTGCTCCGCAGGTGCGCATCGACGGCGACCCCCGCATCGTCATGGGCAACCCCCGCGACATCCAGGCCCAGACTGCCGAGATTGGGGCACCGGCCCGTTGCAACCAGCAGATGTGAGCCGCGAAAACCGCCTGACGTCGTTTCCACGGCAATCTGGCCGTTCTCGGTGCGGACATGCCCGATCGTGGTCTGCTGACGAAATGCGACACCTTCGGCGGAAAGGCGGCCGACCAGCAATCCGGCCAGTTCCCGATCCTCGCCGCCCAGCACGTCCGCCGCCTCGACAACGGTCACCGCGCTGCCGAGCCGCCGGAACGCCTGCGCCATTTCCACCCCGATCGCACCGCCGCCGATCACGATCAGATGTTCGGGCAAATCCCGCAGGCCGAACAATGTCTCGTTGGTCAGGTAGGGCACATCGGCAAGCCCCGGGATCTGCGGGAGCGCCGGCGAGGATCCGGTGGCGATAACGAAACGACGGGCCACAATCGCCGTATCGCCGGCACGAACCTCGTCTGGCGCGGTGAAACGGCCGTAGTCGCGGATGACCTCGACCCCGAGTTCCTCGAACCGCTGCTGGCTGTCGTGTGGCGCGATGGTGGCGATACTGCGTCGCACATGATCCATGACGGCATCGAAATTGACCCGTGGCGCCACCGGCGCAATCCCGAATGCGCCGCCGCTGCCCAGCATATGCGCGTGCCGGGCGGCGGCGATCAGCGCCTTCGACGGGACGCACCCGTGATTCAGGCAATCCCCGCCCATCCGCCCGCCTTCGAGAAGGACAACCCGCGCACCCAGCTGCACCGCCCCCGCCGCCAGCGACAGCCCGCCGGCGCCCGCTCCGATCACGCAGAGGTCGGTCCTGATCCGGCGCATGGGTCAGCGACTGTCATCGCGCCGGAGCGCGCGCAGGATCATCGGCAGCGCGGCCAGCGCGCAAAGCCCGAGGATCGGAAGCAGCACCGGCGGGCTGAAGATCACGCCCGGATCGGGCGCCTCGCCGGCAGCGATCAGCTTTCCCAGACCGGCCCCGAGCGAGGTATAGACAATCGCCGCCGGAGCAATGCCGAGAACGGTGGTGATCGCATAACGGCGCAACGGAACGCCCACCAGCGCCGGAAGGAGATTGGCAACGAAAAAGGGAACCAGCAGCACCAGCCGGATCAGAAACAGCATCTCCCACTGGTTTGCATCGATCCCGTCCTTGAACCGCCTTATCCGCCCGTCAGCCGCGTCCATCCGTGCCGCCAGCGCCGTGCCGACCCCCTGGCGCGCCGCCAGAAAGATCCCGATCGCGCCCAGGCTGGCGCCGGTCACGTTCAGCAGCGCGCCGGGAAAGACGCCGAACAGAAAGCCGCCCGCCAGCGTCGCGGCCGTGGCACCCGGCAGGCTGAGCGCGACAACCGCCGCATAGGCGAGAACGAAGGATACGGTCGTGACGAGAACATGCGCATCGCGAAACGCCAGCAGGGCCTCCTGATTCTCGGCCAGCGCCTCGAAGCTCAGAACGCCGCGCAGGGTGACGGCACCGGTCGCCGCCGCAAGCCCGATCAGGATCAGCGGAAGCACCCGCAGCCGGGTGCCGGAACCTTGTTTCGTCATCTCTTTCACCGATCAGGGTACTTTCACCACCATTCCCTAATGCGCCCAACATGCGACACCGAAAGGCGACGCGACAGGGGGGTCACGCGCGGTTGATCCGCCTGTGGCGATATTGTGATGCGATGGCCGATCCGGTGGCGGCGTGTTACATCGGCCGGCGCGGGCCGTCCGAATTGTTGCACGAACCCGGCGACAGCGAATTGACTTGATGCCGGGAAGCGCGTAGAGGGCTGACTTCGAGATAGACGCGCCTTCGAATCCGCCGCCGGATTTGGGCCAATACGCTAGAATTGACGGAGACGGAGCGATGAAACGCACCTATCAGCCTTCCAACCTCGTCCGCAAGCGCCGGCATGGATTCCGGGCGCGCATGGCAACGAAAGCCGGCCGCAAGATCCTCAATGCCCGCCGCGCGCGTGGCCGGAAGGCGCTCAGCGCATAAGGCCGGGCGGCCATGCTGGCCACCCTCACCAGACGCGCCGATTTCCTGGCCGCGGCCCGCGCGGGCCGCGCCGGAACACCGGGATTCCTGTTACAGGCGCGCAAGCGCCGCGAGGACGAGGCCGACCCGACGATCACGCGGGTCGGCTTTACCTGTTCGCGCAAGGTCGGCAACGCGGTTGCCCGCAACCGCGCCAAACGCCGCCTGCGCGCCGTCGCCCGGGACGTTCTGGCGCATGGCGGGCGGCCCGGGTGGGATTACGTGCTGATCGGCCGCGCCGGGACGACGGCAACGCGACCGTTCGACAGCCTCGTGACCGATCTGGAATGTGCGCTCCGGCGTGTGCATCGGCCCGGAACCAGCCGGACATGAGCCCGCTCGCACTGCTTCTGTCCCTGCCGGTGCGCGGCTACCGGCTGATATTCTCGCCATGGGTCGGCCACAATTGCCGCTACCAGCCGACCTGTTCGTCCTATGCGCTCGAAGCGTTGCGCAGGCATGGCGCTTTCCGGGGCGGCTGGCTGGCCATACGGCGGATCGGGCGCTGCCATCCGTGGGGGTCGAGCGGCTACGACCCGGTTCCGGGGAGCGACCCCGAACACGATTGCGCCCATCGCCACGAATGACATCATCTGCGGCGAAAGCTGTTTGCCCGCGACGGTCAAGCTGACATAAGGCATGCCATGAAAGGCCGGCCATCCCAGGGATCCCGCATGCTCGACACCGATGCCGAAGACATCCATCCGCTGTTTCACGGCGCCCCGTCATCGACCGGGTTCCGGAAGCTGCGCAAGCGGATCGTCCGCAACGTGCGCGAAGCGGTCGAGCAATACGGCATGATCGAGCGCGGCGCACGCTGGCTCGTCTGCCTGTCGGGCGGCAAGGACAGCTATACCCTGCTCGCCGCGCTGCACGAATTGCAATGGCGCGGGCTGCTGCCGGTGGATCTGCTGGCCTGCAACCTCGATCAGGGGCAACCGGGCTTTCCGGCGACGGTTCTGCCGGAATTTCTCGCGCGGATGGGCGTGCCGCACCGGATCGAATATCGCGATACCTATTCCATCGTCATGGACAAGGTGCCCGAGGGGCGGACCTATTGCGCGCTCTGCTCGCGGCTGCGGCGCGGCAATCTCTATCGCATCGCGCGCGAGGAAGAGTGCAGCGCGGTGGTGCTGGGCCATCACCGCGACGACATTCTCGAAACCTTCTTCATGAACCTTTTTCACGGCAGCCGGCTGGCAACCATGCCGCCGAAGCTTGTCAACGAGGAGGGCGACCTCTTCGTTTATCGTCCGCTGGCCCATGTGGCCGAGGCCGATTGCGATAAATTCGCGCGGGCGATGAACTATCCGATCATCCCCTGCGATCTTTGCGGCAGCCAGGACGGGCTGCAACGCCGGCAGATCAAGGCGCTGATCGACGGGTGGGAAGCAAATCACCCGGGCCGGCGGCAGAAGATGTTCCGCGCACTGATGAATACCCGCCCGTCGCACCTGCTCGATCCGGCGCTGTTCGACTTTGCCGGGCTGACCCGGAGCGCGGAAAATTCGACCGAAATTGCGCCGAAACTCCGGTAGGCCGTTAAGACCCTGCTGACACCCGGGCTCTAACCTCCCTCGCGACGGCGCTCCGCCGCCGAAGCGAGGACCGGACCATGCCAAGGCCAGCCCTGCACCTGCGCAACCTGCTGCGCAGGCTGAACGACAGGTTGATTCACCCGCACGCGCTGACCTTTCTGCCGGCGCTGATGCTTGGCGGGTACTGGTATGGCGGCGAGGGGTTGCTGATAATCGCCGCGATTGCCGTTCCCACGCTGCTGCTGATCGCCCAGGCGCTCGATTCCGCCCACCCGGACAAGTGGATCGACCCGCTCACAGGTCTGGCAAACCGCGCGCTGCTGGTCGAAACCATCGCGTCGCATCTGGCGCATTTTGCCGGAAAGGAGCGGTCGACGATCGTCTTCGCCATCCAGATCGACGATTTCTCCGAAATCGTCGACTCGCTTGGCAGCGCGGGCGCACGGGAAGTCCTGCGCAAGACGGCGGACCGGATCGTCGACATGCTGCGCCCCGACGACACACCGGCGCGACTGGTCGAACACCGTTTCGGGGTGGTGCTCGGCCCGCTCCGCAAGGCGAATCTCGATATCGGATTGCAGGTTTCCGAACGGATTCAGGCAGCCATCGCCGAGCCGTTCAGCATCGGCGGCGCAACCGTCCATGTCTCCGCCTCGGTGGGCCTGTGTCTGGGGCGCCGCAGCCCCGCACCCGGCGCAGAAGCGTTGCTGACGGCGGCCGAGATCGCACTCGACGAGGCGCGGCGGGCGGGGCGGGGCGCCATCCGCGCCTTCTCTCCCGAAATGACCGCTGCGGTCGAACGTCGTCATGCGCTCGAAACACAGGTCGCGTCAGCCTTCGAAGACGGACAGATACAGGCGTGGTTCCAGCCGCAGATCTCGACCGACACCGGCATGGTATCCGGCTTCGAAACCCTGGCCCGCTGGGTGCATCCCGAACGTGGCGTGATCGAACCGTCGGAGTTTCTCGATGCCGCCGAAATCGCCGGATTGTCGGAACGGCTGGGTGAACTGATGCTGTTTCGCGGGCTTTCGGCGCTTCGCTTCTGGGACCGTGCCGGTTTTCGCGTCCCGCGCATCGCCTTCAACTTTTCGGCCGCCGAACTGCGCAATCCGCGCCTGGTCGACAGGATTCGCTGGGAACTGGACCGGTTCGACCTGACTCCCGACCGGCTGAACGTCGAAATCCTCGAATCCGTTGTGGTCGAAAGCGAGAACGACACCATCATCGCCAATATCGCCGCGCTGGCGGCACTCGGCTGTCAGATCGACCTCGACGATTTCGGTACGCGTCATGCCTCGATCAGCAACATCCGCCGTTTTGCCGTCAGCCGGATCAAGATCGACCGCAGCTTCGTGCGAAATGTCGATTCCGAGCGCGAACAGCGCAGACTGGTCACGGCGATCCTGTCGATGGCGCAGCAACTCGATCTCGAGACCATTGCCGAAGGGGTCGAGACGATCGGCGAGCATGCCATGATGGCACAGCTTGGCTGCAACCACGTTCAGGGATTTTCGGTTGCACGCCCCATGCCGGTGGACGAAACGCCTGTTTGGATGGAGCGCCATATGGCGAAGCTCGGAGCGATCCCCGGCATCGACCGTTCAACAAGCTGAGACCGGCGAGCGACGAATTGCGTAATTCCACAATCCCGTCACACGGGCTCGCCATCCTTCGCGATGCGCAGAAGAGCGCGGGTTCGGAACCCATCATCCTGACGCAGGTGCAATCGCATATCGATATTGCTGACGGAAGCGATCTTCATCCTCGAACTCGCGTTGCACCAGCGTAACACCAAAAGGCGAGAGCACCGGGGTGACGGTTTGCAGGCGCGTCCTATCGACACCGCTGCCGTCGCCAGAACCGGCGCCGCATCGCCGCTAACCCGGCCTGTATGTTCGGGTTCCGCTGCCGGCAAGCGCGGATCGCACCGGCAGATCATGACCTGCGAAAGCTCCCGCGATGGGGAATCTGCTTGACGTTTCGGCCTGTGGCGGATTGAACCCCTTCCAACCCGGAAAACAAGGATGTCGGTGTTCCCCCGATGGACGATCAGAACAAGAATCTCATTCTCGCCACGGCTCTCAGCTTCATCGTGATCCTGATCTGGTTCTTGCTGTTCCCGCCGCCCGAACCGATTGTCAGCCCGAACGATCCGGCTGCGGTGGCGACCGATTCCCCGGGCCAGACATCGGCGACGGTACCGCAAATGGCCGAAACCGGCCTGCCGGCGGCAACCACCGATGTTACCCCGGTGTCGGACGCGCCACGTGTCGCGGTCGAGACTCCGCGGCTCAGCGGCTCGATTTCGCTGGCCGGCGGACGCCTCGACGAATTGCTGCTGAGCGACTACCACGAAACCATCGAAGCCGACTCGCCCGAGGTGACACTGCTGCGCCCGGTGGGCGGGCCGCTTTCGTATTATTCCCTGTTCGGCTGGGCGCCGGGGGGCACCCTGACACCCGCCGACGTGCCGGGCACCGATACGCTGTGGGCGCTTGAAGGAGGCGAGAAGCTGACGCCGGAAAGCGCCGTCACACTGCGATGGGACAGCCCGTCGGGGCTGATCTTCCGCCGCGAGATCTCGGTGGACGACAAGTACATGTTCACCGTGATCCAGTCGGTCCAGAACCCGACCGGAACCGCGCAGCGGGCCGCCCCCTATGGCATCATCGCCCGGCACGGCCTGCCGAATCTGGCCAATTTCTTCATCCTGCACGAAGGCGTCGTCGCCATGGCCGACGGCAAGCTGACCGAGCAGGATTATGGCGACATGGAAGACCTCGAAACCGATCCGGCGCGCGGCGCGCAGGCTTCGACGACCGAGGATGTCTCGCAGGGCTGGATCGGTTTCACCGACAAGTACTGGATGACCACGCTGATCCCCGACGAGGGCGAGACCTTCGATCAGGTCATGCTCTATCAGGCGGGTACGCCCATCTACCAGACCCAGACCATCTATCCGGCACAGGAAATCGCTCCGGGGCAGACGGTCTCGAAAACCACCCGGCTGTTCGCCGGCGCCAAGGAATGGGAGACGATCCGCCATTACGAGCAGGACGAGAACGTCCACCGGTTCGTCGATTCGATCGACTGGGGCTGGTTCTTCTTCCTGACCAAACCGATCTTCCGCGTGCTGCATTTTCTCAACAATCTGATCGGCAACATGGGCTGGTCGATCATCGGTCTGACGCTGCTGATCAAGACGATCCTCTTCCCGCTGGCCTACAAGTCCTATTCGTCGATGGCCAAGATGAAGGAGCTTCAGCCCGAGATGGAGAAGCTCAAGGAGCGCGCCGGCGAGGACCGGCAGATGCTGCAAAAAGAGATGATGGAGCTTTACAAGAAGGAAAAGGTGAACCCGGCTTCGGGCTGCCTGCCGATCCTTCTGCAAATTCCCATCTTCTTCTCGCTCTACAAGGTGATCTTCGTCACCATCGAGCTCCGGCAGGCGCCGTGGATCGGCTGGATCCGCGACCTGTCGGCGCCTGACCCGTCGTCGATCCTGAATCTCTTCGGGCTGCTGCCCTGGGCGGTGCCCGATCTCGGGCCGCTGCAGCTTCTGTCGCTCGGTATCCTGCCGATCCTGCTCGGCATTTCCATGTGGATGCAGCAGAAGCTCAACCCGGCGCCCACCGACCCGACCCAGCAGATGATATTTGCCTGGATGCCCTGGGTCTTCATGTTCATGCTGGGGAATTTCGCCAGCGGTCTGGTGCTCTACTGGATCACCAACAATACGCTGACCTTCATCCAGCAATACACGATCATGCGGCGGCACGGCTTCAGGCCGGACGTCTTCGGCAATATCGCGTCGAGCTTCCGGCGCAAGAAGAAGCCGGACGCGAAGTGACCGGACTGCTTGCCCATATCTGCCGCCACCCGATCAAGTCGATCGGGTGGGAGGCATTGCCCTCGGTCGATCTGACGGCCGGAAAGGCGCTGCCCTCGGACCGCAAGTGGGCGCTGGCCCACCAGGCAGCCGAGTTCAGCGCCCCCCCCGACAAATGGTATGCCAAGCGCAATTTTGTCCGCGGAGTCGCGGCGCCGGCGCTGATGGCCGTGCGCGCCACGCTTTCCGACGATCTGAACTGGATCGCCCTGACCCACCCGAACGCGGCGCCGATCGAATTCGCCCCCGACACCGAAGCGGGTTCGGCCGCGCTGGTCGCGTGGATCGCGCCGATGTGGCCCGAAAACCGGCCGGCGCCCGCCCGGCTGGTGCGGGTGCCGGATCAGGCCATGACCGACCGGCCGGAGCCGTTCGTTTCGATCCTCAATGTCGAATCCAACCGCGACCTCGGTGCGCGGGTCGGCCAGGATCTGTCGATCCATCGCTGGCGCGGAAACCTCTGGCTCGATGGTGTCGCGCCCTTCGAGGAGTTCGACTGGATCGGCCGGCGGATCCGGATCGGCAATGCGGTGCTCAGGATCGAACAGCGGATCACCCGGTGCAACGCGACCAAGGCCAACCCCGCGACCGGGATCGCCGATATCGACACGCTCGGCGCGCTGAAGGCGGCTTTCGGGCATCAGGATTTCGGGGTTTACGCGCGCGTCGTGGCAGGCGGCCACCTTCACCTGGGCGACAGGATCGAGTTGCTGTGACGGGCCTTCCCTTTCCGCTCGCCGCCGCACCCGACGAAACCGCGCAGGAGCGCGGGCGCAAGCTTTTCGCCGGGCAGGCGGCATTTCTCAAGGGCGTGGTGGCCATGTCCGGCATGCCGCCGGCAAACCGGCTCGAGGTTTGTTTCGCCGGGCGCTCGAATGTCGGAAAGTCGACACTGATCAACGCGCTGACCGGGCACAAGGCGCTGGCGCGCGCCTCGAACACGCCCGGGCGCACGCAGGAGATCAATTTCTTCACGCTGGGCAACACGCATTATCTGGTCGACCTGCCCGGCTATGGATTTGCCAAAGCGCCGGTTGCCGTGGTCGAAAAGTGGCAGAAACTGCTCAGGGCCTATCTGTCGGGCCGCCCGACGCTGCGCCGCGCCTTTGTGCTGATCGATGCGCGCCACGGGATCAAGACGGTGGATCAGGATATCCTGACCCTGCTGGACAAGGCCGCCGTGCCGTTCCAGGTGGTGCTGACCAAGACCGACAAGGTAAAGGCCGCCGCGCAGGACGCGGTGCTCGAACAGGTGCGCGGCGCATTGCAGCCTCACCCCGCCGCCTATCCGGAACTGGTGTTGACCTCGTCCGAGACGGGCGACGGCATTCCCACCTTGCGCAGCATCATTGCCGGGCTCGCCTGATCGCGCGACCCGACGCGGCGACGGCGCGACGCCAACCGTCCGATGCGGCATCGCTGCGCCGGTTCGCCGGCACTTCACCCTTGGCAGCCGATCTTCGCCGGCGTAACAGCAGACTTCTAACCGGACCTGAGCCCTGCCCGAGATGAGAAAACAGACGATGAACCGCGACTGGATCGCCACCGCCCGCACCCTTTCCGAGGCCCTGCCCTATCTTCAGCGCTATACCGGCGCGACCGTGGTCATCAAGTTCGGCGGTCACGCGATGGGCGACGCCGAGCAGATGGACAGCTTCGCCCGCGACATCGTGCTGATGAATCAGGTCGGCGTGCACCCGGTGATCGTTCACGGCGGCGGCCCGATGATCAACGACCTGCTGAAACGGCTGGATATCAGGTCGGAGTTCGTCAACGGCAAGCGCGTCACCGACGAGGCCACTATGGAGGTGGTCGAAATGGTGCTGTCCGGACTGGTCAACAAGCGTATCGTACAGGCGATCAACGGTCAGGGTGGCCGTGCCGTGGGCCTTTCGGGCAAGGACGCCAACATGATGGTCTGCGATCCGCTCGATCCGGCGCTGGGTCTTGTCGGACAGCCGGTCGAGGTTTCGCCGGATCTGATCCGCCAGATGCACGGGCACAGGATCATCCCCGTCGTCGCTCCGCTCGGCGCCGGTCGCAACGGCGAGACGTTCAACGTCAACGGCGATACCGCTGCGGGTGCCGTCGCCGCCGCGCTCAGGGCCGACCGCCTGTTGCTGCTGACCGATGTCGCGGGGGTCAAGGACGAGAGCGGCGAGGTCGTTACCCAGCTTACCCCGGAGCACGTTCGTGAACTGACACGCAAGGGCGTGATTGCCGGCGGCATGATCCCCAAGACGGAAACCGCGCTGGCGGCGATCGCCGGCGGGGTCCGGGCGGTGGTTATCCTCGACGGGCGGGCGCCCAATGCCTGTCTGCTGGAACTGTTCACCGATCACGGCGCCGGATCGCTGATCCGCATCCCCGTCGAACAGAATCCGCGCCGCATGTGATTTTTGGCTTCGCATTGACCGCTAACGGCCTATGATCGCCACACCATGCCGCCCGAGCCTTCCAGTTTCGCCGAATACGAGGCCACAGACCGCACCGCAGCGGAGCATTGGCTGTCGATCATGGGCGGCTTCCATCCCGCGCCGGACGAGGCGGGCCTTCCGCCCGGCACGGCAACATTGCTGTTGCTGGCCCCAAGGGAGCCCGGATTCTGGCCCGAAGTTTCGGCCGCGCCGGAATTTCGCGACGGGAACCCCGATCCGCTGGACCGCTGGTCGCGGCGCGTTATCGGCGGCTGGGCGCAGGCAAGCAGGGCTGCTGCGCTCTTTCCGTTCGATGGCCCGCCCTACCTGCCGTTTTTCGACTGGGCGCGACGGACCGGCCACGCATGGCCATCCCCGGTGGCGATGCTGGTGCATGACCGGGCCGGGCTCTTCCTGTCGATCCGGGGCGCACTGGCCCTGACCCGGCGGATCGCGCTGCCCGGCGCCGCGCCGCGCCCCTGCGACACTTGCAAAACAAGCCCCTGCCGCAGCGCCTGCCCGGTGGACGCCCTCGCTTCGACCGGGTACGACCTCACCGCCTGCCATCGGTATCTCGACACCGCCGAAGGCACCGACTGTCTGGAGAACGGATGCGCCGCGCGCCGTGTCTGTCCGGTCAGCCGCCGCTATCCCCGCTCTCCGGCCCAGTCGGCCTTTCACATGCGCGCCTTTCATCGAATGACATGAAACACCTGATCCTTCTTCGTCACGCCAAATCAAGCTGGCAGAACCCCGATATCGACGATTTCGACCGCTCGCTGAACAAGCGCGGCAAACGCGGCGCCAGAGCGCTCGGCGCATGGGTGCAGCAATCGGAATGGGTGCCAGATCAGGTGCTTTGCTCGTCGGCGCGCCGCACACGGGAAACCTGGGAGGAGATGGGGCTGGAGGGCGCGCCCGATCTGCGGGACGAGTTGTACAATGCCGACACCGCCGCGCTGCTTGATGCGCTGCGCAAGGCGCGGGGCGATACCGTGCTGCTGATCGGCCACAACCCCGGTATCGCGCGACTTGCGCACCTGCTTGTCGCCGCCAGGCCGGATCACCCGCGTTTCGACGATTTCCCCACAGGATCGCTGCTGGTGGCCGATTTCGATATCGACAGCTTCGCCGCCCTTCAGCCCGAAACCGGCGTCGTGCGCGACTTCCTGACACCACACGACCTGACCGACGGCGGCGATTGAACCGGCTTTCTTCCGCGTCATCCTGACGGCTTTTCCCTGCCCCCGGGGGTTGCATTTCCGGCTTGCACTTTTTGGTCATTTGATTTAATCAATCGTTTGATTGAAACTGGAATGACGAGATGTCCGCTGAACCGACACCGGAACGGACCGGAACCGATACCACCCGCAAGGCACTGATCGACGCGGCGATCGAGCTATTCGGCAGCAAGGGGTTCGACGGTACCACCACGCGCGCCATCGCCCGGGCCGCCGGAACGAATGTCGCCTCGATCTCGTATCATTTCGGCGGCAAGGAAGCGCTGCGGCTGGCCTGTGGCGAGGAAATCTCTGCCCGCCTCGCCAATGTCGTCCGTGATACCGACACGGCACGGATCGAAACGCCCGACCAGGCGGCGGCATTGCTGAGGGAGGTCCTGTCGGCTTTTGTCCGCTTTATCGTCTCCGACGGCCGGGCAGCAAACATGGTGGCTTTCGTTCTGCGCGAATTGTCGGACGATTCACCTGCCTTCGAGACGATCTTCACCGGCGTGATGGTGCCACGCCATGCGGCGCTCTGCCGGTTGTGGGAGGTTGCCACCGGTCAGCCGGCCGAAGACGAACAAACCCGGCTGATCCTGTTTTCGGTAATCGGGCAGGTGCTCTATTTCCGGATCGGCCAGCCGGTTGTGCTCAGGCGCATGGAATGGGACACGCTCGATCCGGCGCGGATCGACCGGATTACCGCCGTGCTGTGCAGCAATCTCGATGCCGTTATCACCGCCAGCCGAAAGCCCGCACCATGAGCGATTTCATCTGCTCCATTCCCGTCCTCGCCTCGTTCTTCGCCGCCTGTACCGGGATACCGCCGCTGGCCACCGGTTATGTCGAGGGCGAGTTCCGTCTCATCGCACCCATCGCCACCGCCCAGGTCGGCTCACTCAACGTCGCGCGCGGCAGCCGGATCGCGGCCGGCGACGTGCTTGCGGTGATGGAAACCCGCGACGCCGAAATTGCGGTGGCCGAAGCGACGGCGGCGATGGAGAACGCCGAAAGCAACCTGGCAAACCTGCGCCAGGGACGGCGCGCCGAAGAGATCAGCGTGATCGAGGCAACGCTGGCCTCGGCCCGCGCCGACGCGGTGGAGGCCGAACGGCAGGCAGAGCGTCAGGCGGGATTGCTCCTGCGCGGGATCACGCCGCAGGCCGAGGCCGACGACGCGCAGACCCGGCTCGACATGGCCCGTGCCCGTGTAGCCGAGGTCGAGGCGAACCTTGCCGTGGCAAAACTGCCCGCCCGGCCGCACGAGATCGAGGCCGCCGTGGCCGCCGTGGCCCGGGCAGGTGCGCAGAAGGACGCGGCCATCTGGCAACTGCAACAGCGCACCCTGACCGCACCGGCAAACGGCAGAATCTACGAGGTGTTGCGCGATCCGGGCGAGATCGCCGGACCGCAGGCGCCTGTCCTGTCGATGCTGCCCGATGGCGCGGTACTGTTGCGGCTGTATGTGCCGGAACACGATGTGGCACGTATTGTGCCCGGCACCGTTCTGAGGGTCGATTGCGACGCCTGCCCCGACGGGCAGACCGCAACCGTGACCTATGTTTCGGACGAGCCCGAATTCACCCCGCCAGTGATCTACTCGCTCGAAACGCGGCAGAAGCTGGTCTATCTGATCGAGGCACGCCCCGATGCCGGCAGCGAGCGGCTGAAGCCCGGCCAGATAGTCGATGTGCGGCCGGAATCCGAACCGTGAGCGCCCCGGCGATACGTGTCGAGGGGCGGGTCAAGCGCTTCGGCGGCCACACGGTGGTCGATCATGTCAGCATGACGGTCAACAGCGGCCAGATCACCGGCTTTCTCGGCCCCAACGGTTCGGGCAAGACGACGGTGATGCGCGTGGTTTGCGGCCTGCTGACCCCGGACGAGGGTACGGGCGAGGTTCTGGGCCGGCCGCTCGGCAGCGAAACTGCCGCCATCAAGCACGAAATCGGCTATATGACACAGCGCTTTTCGCTCTACGAAGATCTGACCATCGCCGAGAACCTGAGCTTCGTCGCCGGGCTCTATGGCATCGCCGGCCGGCGCAGGGTGGTGGCGGACACGCTTGAAACGCTCGGTCTCTCCAGCCGCCGGGACCAGCTTGCCGGCACCCTGTCGGGCGGATGGAAGCAGCGGCTTGCGCTGGCGGCCTGCACCATGCACAAGCCGAAGCTGCTGCTGCTGGACGAGCCCACCGCCGGGGTAGACCCGAAGGCGCGGCGCGATTTCTGGGAAGAGATTCACCACTTCGCGGCCAGCGGCATGACGGTGCTGGTCTCGACCCATTACATGGACGAGGCCGAGCGCTGCCATTTCGTCAACTATATCTCCTATGGCAGGCTGGTCGCCTCCGGCACCGTGCAGGAGGTCATCGACAAGGCGGGGCTGACCACCTATCTGATCGAGGGCCCGATCGAGGCCGTGAACCAGGCCGAGCGCATGCTTCGCGGCCATGCCGGGGTCGATGACGTAGCACCCTTCGGAACCACGCTGCATGTGGTGGGCCGCGACCCTGCGGCGCTCAAATCCGCCGTCGAGAAGGTCGCCGCCGAAACCGGAACCCGTCGGTTCACGACCGAGACCAGCCTCGAGGATGCCTTTATCCGCTTCATGGGCGAATCGCAGGACAACATGGCATGAGTTTCCTCTCGTTCCGCCGCCTCGGCGCGCTGCTGGTCAAGGAAATCACCCAGATGCGCCGCGACCGGCTCACCTTTGCGATGATGCTGGGCGTGCCGCTCATTCAGCTTGTCCTGTTCGGCTTTGCCATCAACAACGACCCCAAGGGCCTGCCCGCAGCGCTGGTCGCCCCGACGCAGGACCGCTATTCGCGCGCCATCGTCACCGCGCTGGAACTGACCGGATATTATCGGTTCGAGTACGTCAGCTCCAGCGCCGCCGAGGCCGAGGCGCTGCTTGAACGGGGTGTCGTGGCGTTTGTCGTCACCATCCCGTCCGATTTCGACCGCCGGGTCGAACGGGGCGACGAGCCAAAGATCCTGATCGAGGCCGACGCCACCGACCCCGCCGTCGCCTCGGGTGCGATCTCGACCCTCGGGCAGGTCGCGGCGCAGGCCCTGCTGCACGAAAGCGGGCAGGACGCCGCAGCAGACGACGCAGCGCGCAGCCGGCTCGAGGTTGTTATCCACCGCCGCTACAACCCCGAAGGGGTCACCCAGTTCAATACGGTTCCCGGTCTGCTTGGGGTGATTTTGCAACTGACGATGGTCATCATGACCTCGATGGCGCTGACGCGCGAGATCGAACGCGGCACCATGGAAAACCTGCTGGCGATGCCGGCGACCGGGCTCGAGATCATGCTGGGCAAGGTTCTGCCCTATCTCGGCGTCGGTGCGGTGCAGGTGGTGGTCATTCTGATCGCCGCGAAGCTTTTGTTCCATGTACCGTTTCAGGGCCCGCTCGGGCTGCTGCTGATCGGCGTGCTTGTCTTCGTGCTGGCGCTGCTGCTGCTCGGCTACACGTTCTCCACGCTGGTGAAAACGCAGATGCAGGCGATGCAGCTTTCGTTCTTCTTCTTCCTGCCGTCGCTGATGCTGTCGGGGTTCATGTTCCCCTTCCGTGGCATGCCGGTCTGGGCACAGGTGATCGGCGAGTTCTTCCCGCTCACCCACTTCATCCGCATGATCCGCGCGGTCATGCTCAAGGGGGCAGGCATACAGAACGTCACCGCACCGATGGCCGCGCTGCTGGTCTTCGTGCTGGTCTATGCGCTGCTGGCGCTGCTGCGGTTCCGCCGGACGCTCGACTGACCCTCAGTGACCGAGGATCTGGCTGAGGAACAGCTTGGTCCGCTCGTGCTGCGGGTTGTTGAAGAATTCCTCTGGGTCGTTCTGCTCGACGATCTGGCCCTGATCCATGAAGATCACCCGGTTCGCGACCTGGCGGGCAAACCCCATCTCGTGCGTGACGCAGAGCATGGTCATCCCCTCCTCGGCCAGTTCGATCATGGTATCGAGCACCTCCTTGATCATCTCGGGGTCAAGCGCCGAGGTCGGCTCGTCGAACAGCATGATCTTGGGCCGCATGCACAGCGAGCGCGCGATCGCCACCCGCTGCTGCTGCCCGCCCGAAAGCTGACCGGGATACTTGTTCGCCTGTTCCGGAATCTGCACCTTTTCCAGAAACTCCATCGCGGTCGCCTCGGCATCGCGGCGCGGAATTTTCCGCACCCAGATCGGCGCGAGCGTGCAGTTTTCAAGAATCGTCAGGTGCGGGAACAGGTTGAAATGCTGGAACACCATCCCGACCTCGGAGCGGATCTTGTCGATATTCTTGAGATCCGAGGAAAGCTCGGTCCCGTCGACGACGATCTCGCCGCTCTGATGCTCCTCCAGCCGGTTGATGCAGCGGATCAGCGTCGACTTGCCCGACCCGGATGGACCGGCGATCACGATCCGCTCGCCTTCATAGACGGTCAGGTTGATATCGCGCAGGACATGGAAGGTCCCGAACCACTTGTTCATGCTGGTGATCTGCACGGCAACCTGGTCGGATACCTGCATCCGGGACCGGTCGACGGCGCGTTGGGTGGAAATTTCGGGCATGGAGCGATCCTTATCGGTGTCCCGTCCGGAGGCGACGCTCCAGATACATCGAATAGCGGGACATGGAGAAGCAGAAGATGAAGAACATCAGCGCGATGAAGCCGTAGATTTCCCAGACGATCCCGTTCCAGTTGGCATCTGCGGTGATCGCCTTGGTCAGGCCCAGCGGGTCGAGCAGACCGATGATCGAAACCAGGGTCGTATCCTTGAACACGCCGATGAAGGTCGAAACGATCCCCGGGATCGAGATCTTCAGCGCCTGCGGCATGATGACAAGCCGCTGCGCCAGCCAGAAATCGAGGCCGAGCGCGTCGGCGGCCTCGTACTGGCCGTTGGGCAGCGCTGCCAGCCCGCCGCGGATCACCTCGGCCATATAGGCCGAGGCGAACAGCGTCACCATGATGATGACCCGCAGGATGATATCGAAGTTCGTTCCCGGCGGCATGAAGATGTTGAGCAGCGTCGAAGCGACGAACAGCAGCGTGATCAGCGGCACGCCGCGGATGAACTCGATGAAGCCGACCGAAAGCGCGTGCACGATGACGAGGTTCGAGCGCCGCCCCAGCGCCAGCAGGATGCCGATCGGCAGCGAGACGGCGATGGCGACAACCCCGATGGTGATCGACAGCATGAAGCCGCCAAAGGCCCGGCTTGTCACGGGGGCGATACCCAGCGGCGCGATCGTCTCCATCCGTGCCGCGACAGGGCCGGCGAGAAACAGCCACCAGAGGATGGGGACGGCAACGGCCAGAACGGTCGCGGCGATCGTTCCGGCGAACGGCCGGGCGAGCCGGTAGGCGCCGTAGCCGAAGGCAAAGCCCGCCAGCGCCACGACAGAAACCCAGATCGTACCGCCCCACAGCAGCCACGGCATCAGGAACGGATAGAGCGCCGAGAAAAAAAGCAGCTGGCGCGGCAGACGCGTGAACAGCACCGGCGCCAGCGCGACCAGCATCAGCACGAAATCGAGCACCGGACGCCAGTAGAGATCGGAGGGATAGAACCCGAAAAGCAACTGCCGCCAGCGCTCGCGGATCACCCCCCAGCAGGCCCCGGTGGCACCGTCGAGAATCTCGCGGCAATTGGTAAGCGACGTTCCCTGCCATGTCGGCGACATGACCCACGGGATCGCCCGCGACAGGATCCAGACGATCGCCGCCAGCGAAAGAACGGTCAGCACCGTGTTGAGCAGGCTCGAGAACAGGTTCTGGTGCAACCAGCCGATCGCACCGGTCTGCGCTGCGGGCGGCCGACGTTCGGCGACCATTTCGCTGCGGACGAAGCGGATATCCTCCATCTCAGCGCTCCACCAGTCTGACACGGTTGTTGTACCAGTTCATCACCGCCGAAATCAGCAGCGAGATCGTGAGGTAGAACAGCATCCCCAGCATGACGGTCTCCAACTCGCGCCCGGTCTGGTTGAGCGTGATGCCCATCAGGGTTCCGGTAAGGTCCATGTAGCCCACCGCGACGGCCAGAGACGAGTTTTTGGTCAGGTTGAGATATTGCGAGATCAGCGGTGGAATGATCACCCGGAGCGCCTGTGGCAGGATCACCAGGTTCATGATGCGCCTTGGACGGAGGCCAAGTGCTGCCGCCGCCTCGGTCTGCCCCCGTGGAATGGCGAGGATGCCGGCGCGGGTGATCTCGGCGATGAAGGCAGCGGTATAGAGCGACAGCGCCAGCCAGAGCGAGATCAGCGAGTTGCGCAGGTAGATCCCGCCCCGGAAGTTGAACCCTTCGAGACGTGGCACGGAGAGATGAAAGCCGAGCGCGACAAGCAGTGCCACAACCGGCAGCACGACGACGCCGAGACGCAGATACCATGTGACCGGCCGGGTTCCGGTGGCGGCCTGCACCTGGTCGGCGCGCTTGCGGATCCGCCCCGAAGCGAACAGGCCGGCGGCGAGGGCGGCAAGAAGGGCGACTAAATCGAGACTGATCTGGAAAATCCCGCAGGCGGGATTGAGCGGCAGGGTCTCGACACCCTCGCCCTGCACCCGCATACAGACCGGATCGTCGTTGTCGGGCAGGACCGCGACATTACCGAGACTGCGGCTGAACCGCGGCTCGGGAATGTAGACACCCCGGTTGGTGATCGCCACGGTATCGAACAGGATCATCGAGGCAGAAGCATCGTCACCGCGGAAATCGCGGGGCGCCGGCAGGCTCTCTATCAGGATCGCCATGGTGAAGACGATCCACAGCAGCACCGGCACGTTACGAAAGGTCTCGACATAGATCGTCATCAGCCGCGCGACGAGCCAGTTGCTCGACAGGCGCAGAATCCCCACTGTCACGCCGATGACCGTGGCGGTGGCGCAGCCAAGAACCGCGATCAGCAGCGTGTTCAGCAGGCCGATGAAGGCGGCCCGCAGATGGGTCGATTGCGACGAATAGGCCAGCAGCGTCTGGTTGATGTCGTAACCGGCCGGCGATTGAAGGAAACTGAACGAGATCGGCTTGCCGAGTGTCGAAAGGTTCTCGGCGGTGTTGTGGATCAGCCAGCCGATCAGGGTCAGAAACCCTATCAGCGCGATGATCTGGATGGTGACCGAACGATAGCGGGTATCGTAGATCAGCATGCCGAGCCGGAACGACTCCTGATGCGGATCGGATGTCGAAGCCATGGGCCGTTACCCCCTGAGCGGGTTCCGGACTTCTCCCAGCCGGCGGCGCTGTGCCGCTTCCCTGTCCGGATTTATCTTGTTCTTGGGACGGGAGGGGGCGCCGCGCGCGACACCCCCCGCATGTGACTTACCGGAAGGGCGGCGAATAAAGCAGACCGCCCTCGGTCCACTGGGCGTTCAGCCCGCGCGCCAGCCCGATCGGGGTCTTTTCGCCGATGTTCTTCTCGAACAGTTCGCCATAGTTACCGCCGGCGAGGATGGCGCGCTTGGCCCAGTCCTTGTCGAGGCCCAGCATCTCGCCCAATGTGCCCTCGGTGCCGAGCATCCGGTTGATCTCGGGGTTGTTGGTGCCCTGCGACAGCTCCTCGACATTGGCCGAGGTGATGCCGTACTCCTCGGCGGCGACCAGGGCGTTGAGCGTCCAGCGGACGATATCGGCCCATTCGTTGTCGCCATGACGGACCAGCGGCCCGAGCGGCTCTTTCGAGATGATCTCGGGCAGGATGATGTGATCGCCCGGGTTCTCGAAGGTGGCGCGCACCGCGGCAAGGCCCGACGCATCGGTGGTGTAGGTGTCGCAGGCGCCGGCAAGGTACTGCTGCTGTGCCTCGTCGTCGGATTCGATCGGCACCGGCTCGTAGGTGATGTTGTTGGCACGGAAGAAATCGGCCAGGTTCCGTTCGGTCGTGGTGCCGGTCTGGATGCAGACGGTGGCACCATCAAGCTCCTTGGCCGAGGAAACGCCCAGACTCTTGGGAACGATGAACCCCTGCCCATCATAATAGTTCACGCCGATAAAATCGAATTTCAGGTCGACATCGCGCGAGAACGTCCAGGTCGTGTTGCGCGACAGCATGTCGACCTCGCCCGAGGCCACGGCGGTGAACCGCGTCTTCGAGGTGAGCGGAACGAATTCCACCGCCGTCGCATCGCCGAGCACCGCCGCCGCCACCGCGCGGCAGACGGCGACATCGAACCCGCGCCATTCGCCGTTCGCGTCGGGCGCGGCAAAACCGGTAAGGCCGGTATTCACACCGCAGTTCAGCTTGCCGCGCGCCTTCACGTCATCAAGCGTTCCGGCAGCCGCCATTCCTGCGGACAGGCTGGCAAACGCCAGTGTCCCAACGATAATGGATTTCCTCATAGGTACCTCTTCCCGATGGTCCCCATCCTGACCGGACGGGTGTTCATTTATCGGCCCTTGGGCCATTTCGACTTTTCGCGGGAAAGGCCCGCCCTTCCCCAATGATGCAACATTGGGCGAAATCCCGAGTCGAGGTCAAGTGTCGAGGGTGCGGATGACCGTAGGGCAACCATCAATTCGAGGCGATCCGGCACGGCAACCGGTCATCGCGCCGGCGTTTCGGGCGGTTTCCGGGAAAGACGATGAAACCGTGACGCATGCAGAAATGCGCCCCGTTTGAGCAGCGCCTGCGCGGTCGCCTCCTCGTCAGCGCCCCACTGGCTTTCCTGCCAGTCCTCGTCGATGCGCGACCGCGCCCAAAGCTCTTCCGCCGGCATCAGTTCCGCCGCAGCGGCAAGTCCGATGACCAGCGATCCCGACAGCGCCACCAGATCGTGCAATGCCGTCAGGGCAAAGGCATCCATCCGGTCCAGCAGGCCGCGTAATGCGGTCAGACTGGCCTCGGGCTGGGGGATCGGCACGATTCCGGCTGTCCGCACCAGACGGATACCATGGGTTTCCCCGATCCAGGCCAGCAGCGGATCCCACGCCTGCGCCTGCAACACAACGAGCGAGCGCGGCCCCTCGGCACGATAGCAGCACAGATCGGTCTCGCCATAGGCCGCGATCAGCCCGGCAACCTCGGCAAATTGCGGTACCACCTTGTCGATCGCGGCATTGGCCGACCGGGTCAGCGGCATCGAAAGCGGGTCGATGTCGCCTTGCTGCGCGTTCCATTCGGCGGCTATCGCCTCGGCGAGCGGCCGGGTCGGCAGACGCAGCGGCGCCCTGGCGGGTGTCCGTACCGGGCGGCCGTCGAGCCTCACGCCCCAGCCGTCGCGGTCGGCGACCGCCTCGGCCGATATCCAGAAACGTCTGACCTTCCAGCCGCTCACGGGCGCCCCCGAAGGCTCTCGATCCGGGCCGGCAGCGCCGCGGCGGTCTCGACGATGCAATCCGCCCCGGCGGCACGAAGCGCGTCGGTCGGGTGATAGCCCCAGGCGACCCCGATGGTCGCGAAACCGGCCGCGCGCCCCATCTCGATATCGAAGGTCGTATCGCCGATCATTACCGCGTTCCGCGCCTCCGCTCCGGTTTTCTCCAATGCGCGAAACAGCATGGACGGGTTCGGTTTCGAGGGGTGATCGTCGGCAACCTGTTCGGTGACAAAGGCGCCGGTCAGCCCATGCGCGGCAAGCACATGCCTGAGCCCGCGCCGCGACTTGCCGGTTGCGATCCCGACCAGCAGATCGTCTCGGCCAAGCAACCCGTCGAGCACCGGGCGCATGCCGGGAAAGAGCGACGAGAGGTTTTCACCGTCAGTCTGCCGCAGGCTGGCGAAGCTCTCCCTGTAGCCTTCGGCCAGCGCCAGCCGGGTGCCCGGCGACAGGTCCGGGGCCAGCCGCTCGATGGCAAGCGGCAGCGAAAGCCCGACGATCGAGAGCACCTCTGCCCGACCGGGCGGCGCGATGCCAACGGCCCGATAGGCGTATTCCATCGCCGCCATGATATGGGCCTGACTGTCGACCAGGGTGCCATCGACATCGAACACGACAAGTCGCGAAGGGAAATCGCCGTTCATTCCACATCCTCGAACGGATCGGCGGGCACGTCGCCCGCGCGCCAGTCCATCATGGCCCATGTCCGTTCCATGTGCTCGGGAAGGGGCGCGGTCAGGGTCAGCATCCTGCCGGTCACCGGGTGGCGCAACCTGAGCGAGCGCGCATGCAGGTGCAGCTTGCGCGAAATCTCCCCGCCAAGTCCCGCCCCCCAGCCATCGCCGGGGTTTTCCTGCCCCGACCCGCCGTACTTGCCATCTCCGACGACCGGATGCCCGATGCCGGCCATATGGGCGCGTAACTGGTGCGTGCGCCCGGTGACGGGTACCAGAGCCACCCAGCGTACCCGCCCGCCAAGCGCCGAGAGCACCGAATAATCGGTCGTCGCCCGCTTGGCCCCGGGGGTGTTGTCGATCTCGCGCGGATGGACGCAATGCATCTTCTCGCCCTCGCCCGCCCCACCGTGACCCTGCGCCTTGACCAGCCCGAAACGGATCGTCCCCATCCGGGGCGCGGGCACACCGGCGACGGCGGCCCAGTAGATCTTGCGCGTTTCGCGGGCGCGGAACGTCTCGGCCAGCGCGCCGGCAACCTTGCGGTCCCGCGCCAGCAGAAGAATGCCCGATGTGTCCTTGTCCAGCCGGTGCACGAGCCGCGGTTTTTCTACGGCACCAAAGCGCAGCGCTTCGGCCAGCCCGTCGACATGGCGGGTCTGCCCGCTGCCGCCCTGCGTCGGCAGGCCCGGAGGCTTGTTCAGCGCGATGATGTGATCGTCCCGCCAGAGCACCGCGTTGCGGATCATCTGCGCATCGGCGTCCGGGATCGCAGTTCTGGCAGGGCGTGGCGCATCGTCTTCGGGCAGCGGCGGAACCCGCACGACCTGCCCGGCCACAACCCGGGCCGAGGGTTTGACCCGCGCCCCGTCAATGCGGATCTCGCCCTTGCGGCACATCTTTTCGATCCGGCCCTGCCCGAGATGGGGAAAGCGCCGGCGAAGCCAGCGGTCGAGCCGCTGATCCGCCTCGTCGGGCGAAATCTCGATCGTCTGGACACCGCTCATGGCACGGTCACCATCCCACGCGCCAGCAAGAGCCCGGCAACCAGCGCCGCGATGGAAACGACGACCGAAGCCGCCATGTAGATCACGGCCACCAGGGTTCTGCCCTCCTCTAGCAGGAACACCGCATCGAGCGAAAAGGCCGAGAAGGTGGTGAACCCGCCCAGGACCCCGGTCATCGCGAAGGGGGCAAGCGCCATGGCACCCCGGCGCTCCAGCGCCACAGCCAGAAGACCCATCAGGAACGACCCGAGGATATTGACGGTCAGGGTCCCCCACGGAAAGCCGGCACCGAACAGCGCCTTCATGCCGACATTGGCAAGAAACCGGCAGGAGGCGCCGACCGCGCCCCCCGCGGCGACCTGAAGGAGGGTTGTCATCATGGCGCCTCTGTCGTGCGACGCCGGGGCATTGTCAAGCGGGCGCGGGTCAGCCGGCGTCGGCGCCCAGTTCCTCGATCACGCGTTCGGCAGGCACCTGCCCGCTGACGACCTTGCGCCCGGTCAGCATCGCCATCACCAGATTCTCACCCTTCCAGTACCGGTAATAGACAATCGCCCCGACATGGAGCAGCACCAGCAACAGGATGACCGGCGGCATCGCCTGGTGCCAGCCCGTCGCCCATTTCGCATAGGCCTCGTTCTCGGCATTGTAGAGCGGGCCGTAGTTGATGAAATCGTCAGGATTGGCGTAGAGCCCGGTATAGGCCTGAAACCCGAGTGCGGCGAGCAGCGCGAACACCGAAAGCGCCCCGAGCGGATTGTGCCCGGGCCAGTAGCTCGGCCTGCGGACCGGTATCCCGCGGACGTAGCCGAAGAAGGTCTTCGGCCCATAGAGAAAGTCGCTGAATCGTGCCGGCCAGGCTCCGAAAAGCCCCCAGAGCACCCGGAAGGCAAGAAGCGCGATGACCGCGTAGCCGAACCGGAAATGCAGCGTCATGATACCCGGGCCGAACTGGCCCAGATACCATGCGATCGCGACGCAGATCACCAGGCTCCAGTGAAACGCCCGCACCGCCGGGTCCCACAGAAGGACACGGCGGAGCCTGCCGGGCTGGGACGGATGGGCCGCCATCGCACTCAGTCCTTCTTGGCCTGGAACGACTTGTGACAATCCTGACAGACTTGGCCGACGCCTCCCAGCGCACCGGCCATCTGCGCCCGGCCCTCGCCCGCCGCGACCTTCAGCGTTTCGGCGGCCGGCGCCATCCTGCCGGCGATCTCGCCAACCTTCGCGCCGTCAGCCCAGAGCGCGGGCAGCGCATAGGAGACCCCGGGAAGATCCGCAGACGAACTGCCGGGAACATACCAGGCAGAGGTATCCCGATGCGCCATTTCGGCGATCCTGTCGGCCGCACCCTGGGCGGTGGCGGCGTCGTATTCGACCTCGCCCTTGGCCATCCTGGCAAGCATGCCCACCGATTCCCCGTATCCTTTCATGAAATTCTGCCGCTGCTTCACCGCATCGGTGAGCGCATTGGCGGCGACAAGGCCGGGAACAGAAATGGCGATTGCGGCAATCACGAGCTTTCGCATGCTGGTTTCCTTGAGTCAGACATGTACACAACCTCGTTCCACGGGGCAGGCGGCGATTTCCGTCGCGCTGCGGCGAAAAAAGTTCGGTCGCGGATTTCAGCCGCGTTTCGCCCGCAGGCCGACGAAGTAATCGAGCCGCTTTTTCAGTTCCCGCTCGAAGCCGCGCGCGACGGGCATGTAATAGACCCCGCGCTTCATGCCGTCGGGGAAATAGTTCTGTCCGGAAAAGCCGTCTTCGGCATCGTGGTCGTATTGATAGCCGGCGCCATAACCCTGCTCCTTCATCAACCGGGTCGGGGCGTTGAGGATGTGTTTCGGCGGCGGTTCCGAGCCGGTCTTGCCGGCGGCTGCCATGGCGGCGGCGAACGCCATGTAACCGGCGTTCGATTTCGGCGCGAGCGCCAGGTAGACAACCGCCTGGGCCAGCGCCAGTTCCCCCTCGGGGCTGCCGAGCCGTTCGTAGGTTTCCCATGCCTGAAGACAGAGCGCCTGCGCCTGCGGATCGGCCAGCCCGATATCCTCGACCGCCATGCGGGTGATACGACGGGCAAGGAATCTCGGGTCCTCCCCCCCCTTGAGCATCCGCGCCAGCCAGTAGAGCGCCGCATCCGGGTCCGAGCCGCGCACCGATTTGTGCAGGGCGGAAATCAGGTTGTAATGCGCGTCGCCCGACTTGTCGTATTGCGCGGCCCTGCGGGTCAGCCGCGCAGTCAGCGCCGCAACGTTCAGCGCAGCATCCGCCGGCCAGCCGGCGATCTGCTCGACAAGGTTCAGAAGCGCCCGGCCGTCGCCATCGGCCATTCCGATCAGTGCCTCGCGGGCGGCGGATTCCAGCGGCATCCTGCGGCCCAGTTCCGCCTCGGCACGGTCGAGCATCTGGCGAAGCGCCGCCTCGTCGAGCCGGTTGAGCACCAGCAC
>NZ_JBKEAE010000164.1:0-57839 GCF_047971885.1 Tropicimonas sp.
GCGCCGACCACCGAATGATCCTGCGTCAGCAATTCGAGCACACTGTCGCGCAACCGGTAGAGCCGGCTGTCACCCACCCAGAAGGCCATGAAATGATCGTCCGACAGCAGCAGCGCAACCACCGTCGCACCGATGGTGCCGGCGCCGGATTGCGACGATTCCGCCCGAATCCGCGCATGCGCCGCGTGAAGCGCATCGCGAACCGCGCGCATGCGGGCAGCCGGATCGCCGTTGTCGGGCGCCGTCGCGATGGCTTCGGTGACGGTCTGGCTGGCGTAATCGCCTGCGGCATGCCCGCCCATCCCGTCGGAAACGGCCCAGATCATCCGATCGGGCATGGCGAGGAATGAATCCTCGTTGACCCGTCTTACATGTCCCACATGCGTTGACGCATTATGGCGCATCCGGCGCGTCATCCTGCGGCCTCCGTTATCCAGAATGTTGACGCGGAATCGAACATCCGCGCCAATAACGCAAGGTCAGGAAGACCGGACGTTCTGAGCTGCACAACACCATTCTCGAGCTGCGAACTCCACTGGCAGCGCGATTGAACCCCACGTGTGACGATCACACCACAGCGGGCCCGATCGACGGGGGCGAGCATGCCGCTCCGGCACCGGTCGCGAAAGGCCCGCAGGGACATGGCCAGCGATTCCCGCGTCGTCGCGTCGTCGAGCGCGTCGAGCGCGATTTCCTCGAGCGCAAAAAAGAACGGCGCCTGTGCGAGATGGGCGTCGGCGGTGGCGCTCTCGGGCGCCACGGCGCAGACCAGCGTCAGGGGAAATGCCCGCCCCACCCGGTCGACCGACGGCATGATCACCCCGGCCAGGGCGTTTGTCGTCACCACCCCCGGCAGGATGGAAAACCGCCAGATCGGCGCGCTGTAGTAGCACTCCTCCCACCGGGCGCCAAGCGTCTGGCGCGCACCGGGAAAGGTGCGTTGCAGCCAGCCGTCCCACGCGCGCACGAACCCCTTCGGCGTTTCGAAGCGAAAGAAATCCCCCTGCGACGGCATCTTGCCGAAAGCGCCGATGGCACCGTGAATCACCGGAACCGGCATCAGAACGTCTGCGGGCACTTGAACTCGGTCAGCGCGGCCAGCGAAAACGGGTTGTTCACCGAACCAAGCTGAACCTGAAAGATCACGATGCGCCCGCCGATGCGGAAAATGACGCGCTTGCGGTCGGGTGCGTCGGTGCGGCGCACCTCGGCCGCGTCGAACAGACGGAACAGCGCCCACGGCCCGTCACGGCCGAACGAGCTTTCGCCATTGCTGACCGGCGGCGCCAGCGTCAGCCGCGCCATGCCCACTTGCCCCGGCCAACTGATCGCAACGGGCGTCGGGCGGCCATCGCGATGGGCAAAGCGCAGGTTCTGCCCGTCGATTTCTAGCAGCATCTCGGCCGCGCCCGGATCGAGCGCCTGCGGCGTTATCTGCAACGGCACCGCGATCTGCGGGCCGGCGGCGAAGAAGGTATCGCGAATCTGTGCCGCCCGCTGGAACTGGGTCAGAACCGCCGGCGAGATTCCCAGATCGACCCCGCCTGCCCCATTCCAGACCCACGGGTCTGCCTGGGTATCGACATGATCCCGCAGGTGCTGGTTGAAGAATCCGTCGATCAGCCCGTCGGGTGCGAAGAGTCTGGTAAAATCCTGCAAGGCGACATCGGCCTTGGCGCGCGGGGTGAAGGGATAGCGGTTGGCCAGCGCCTTTTCGCAGAACGGCAGCACCTTGCTCTGCCATTCGGCGTTGACCGAGGTGCGCGTCCCCTCGACGCCGATACCGGCGGCACCGGCGGCGATCTGGGTCGACCAGCGCGGCAACGGTTCGGGCATCTGCGAGGATGTCGCCTGAAACCGCTGGATCACCGGGTTCTGCAACACCTGACTCGCGCCACCGCTGAAGGTCAGCTTGTTCAGTTCCTGATAAACCTCGTTCAGCAGGTCGAGGTACTGATCGAGTTGCGACGGCTGGCCCTCCGGCCGGGCGACAAGCTCCTGCAACCAGCCGAAACGCCGCTCCACCTGCGTGCCGAGCGGTTGCGCCTCGCCACCGGCGGCGGCGCTGAAACTTGCCTCGACCGCTTCCTTGAGGATACGCTGGCGGACGCTCAGGCCAAGCGCAAGCTGCCGGACCGCCCCGTGCGCAAGCGCCTCGCCGCCGGCCTCGGCGGCGGCGTTCTCCGGCACGGTGCAATCCTGTGTCAGCCGGGTCTGGTCGGCCACGGATTCGAGCACGTTGGCAATGGGCGATGCCGGACTCGACAGCACGCTGGTCACCTCGACCGCCTTGTTCAGCGAATCGAGCGGGATGATGTCGAGATCGCTCAGCATCGCCTCGTATTGCTGCACCATGTCGGTAAAATAGAGCTGGAAGACACCCGCCGTGGTGGCAACGTTGGCCTCCTCGCTCTGGGCCTCGCCCGCCTCGCCCATCACCCAGGCCTCGCTGGCAAGCCGCTCGTTGACCTTCAGCGCCTCGGGAACAAAGACCTCGTGAAAGGCGCAGCGCGTGTAGATGCCGGCAATCCCGTCGCCAAGCGCCGCGCCGGACGAACGCGTCATCGCACGGCCAATGGTCGGGTTGCCGTCGGTCAGCCGCCATCTGGGAAGCGACGCAACCCGGGGGCTGTTGACGATGCTGGTGTAGATGCGGTCGGATTGCGGCATCGCCCTGAGCACCTGACGGACGCTCTCGACCAGATGGCCGTTGAGCGCGACCTCCTGCATCGGCTGGTCGATCAGCGCTGCCAGATGGCCCGTCAGGTCGCTGCGCATCTGCTCACGCGCGGCGCCCGGATAGAAGGTCTCGAAATCCCGCGCCGCCCATTCCAGCACCTGATCGCGGTTCATCGGCCCCTGAAGGCCAAGCATCAGATAGACCTTGAGCGCCTCGTAGAGACGGTCCGGATCGTTCATCGAAACCTGCATCTGTTCGTCCAGCCGCAACAGCATGCGCGGCAGCAGGTGCTGGTTCAGCGATGCCCGGTAGGCCTGTGCGGCGGCATTGCCGACCAGATCGCCCTGATAGAGCCCGAATCCCATGGCCAGCGGCGGGTCTGCCTCGTGGGTTACCGGGTTCGTCGGCATGTCGCGCAGGATATTCAGCGCCGGTACGATGGCCGGCAGGTCGGTATCGCCCACCGGATTGCCGGGAATGACCGCCGCTGCCTCCTGATAGGCGGCGGTCTGCGCTTGGGCGCCGGCGATCATCCGCTGGTTGCCCAGATAGCTGCGCGTCCACAGCGCACCGACCGCCGCCACCAGCAAAACCGAGGCGGCGATGGCCAGCCGCCGGGTCCAGCGATAGCGGCGCTCTACCTTGTCGTCGGTCGAAACCAGCCCGGCTTCGGGAAAGATCACGCCCTCGAACAGCCGGGTCAGAAAATACGAACGCCCGCTGCCCCGGCCGGCGCCGATGGCCTGCCGCCCGATGCCGAAGGTCTGCGCCATGCCCAGCATCAGCCGGTCGATCGGGTTGCCCTCCTGCGTTCCCGAGGCAAAATAGACCCCGCGCAGGATGTGGCGCTGTTCGTAGCGGCTGTCGACAAAGACCTCGGCCAACAGTTCGTTGGCAACCTGCCGGACCGATGCGACCTGGCTGGGGAAACCAGCAATCAGGCTGCACCGGCCGGTATCGGTTTCCGCCTGCATGCGTTCGAGCAACTGCCCGTTGAGCCGTTGCAGCAGGCCGCCGAATTCGGGCTGGAACTCTGCTGTCGGCGAGCGTTCGGCGCGGCTCTTGTCGAGGTCGAGCGTGAAGCCCCAGACCTGCTCGCGCGCCTCCTTGCCGAGCGGTTCGAAGCTTTCGGCAAAGCCGGCGATCAGATCGGCCTTGGTGAACAGCACGTAGACCGGAAACCGGACGCCAAGCTGCTCGCGCAACTCGTTCAGGCGGCGGCGGATCGCGGCGGCATGACCTTTGCGGGTCAGTTCGTCCTGAAGCGAAAGATCGCTCAGACTGATGGCAACGATCGCGCCGTTGATCGGCTGGCGGGGGCGGTATTTCTTCAGCAGCTTCAGAAATCCGAGCCACGCCGCGTTATCGACCTGCGCGTCGCTTTCCTGCGTCGTGTAGCGCCCGGCGGTATCGATCATCACCGCGTTTTCGGTGAACCACCAGTCGCAGTTGCGCGTGCCGCCGACACCCGCCAGCGCGTGCGCACCGTCCTTTTCTGCCAGCGGAAAGCGCATGCCGGAATTGACGATGGCCGTGGTCTTTCCCGCTCCCGGCGGGCCGATCATCACATACCAGGGCAGTTCGTAGAGGTGCCTGCGCCCCAGCTTCGACTTGCGCAGCCGCGCCAGCGCGCCGCGCAGCTTGCCCTTCATCTCGTCCAGTTCCTCCTGAACGATCTCGTCGCCCTCCGGACCGGCATCGGCGGCCTGTTCGACGATCTCCTCGGCCATGTCGCGGTCGCGCCTGCCGCGGCGCAGCGCGGCGATCGCGATCCACACGAGCGCGACAAACCACATTATGCCGACAACGACAGCGCGCGGGAAATACCCGGCAAAAGGCTGCCAGGTATCGCTGCCGATGAACGGGCTGAAGACCCAGAAGAACAGGCTGAGGATCAGCGTGACCAACGGGACGAGGAAATAGGTCGAGGCAAGGAAGCGCATCATTCGTCTCCGACCCGGACAAGCAGGATTTCGATGCGCCGGTTGCGGGCGCGCCCCTCGCGGGTATCGTTGGTGGCCAGCGGCTCCCGCTCGGCCCGGCCCTCGGCCGAGAGCCGCTTGGGATCGTCGAGATCAGGCGCCATCAGCTTGCGCACCGATTCCGCCCGCGCCAGCGAAAGCTCCATGTTCGAGGCATAGCGCGACGAGCGGATCGGCACGTTGTCGGAATGGCCGACAACGATTACCGGCCCCGGCTCGTCGTTCAGCGCCAAGGCGACGCGCTGCACCGGCTCGCGGTACTGCTCGGCCAGCACGTTCGAGCCCGAGCCGAACAGCCCCGATCCGGTAAGCCGGATGATCAGCGTATTGCCCTTGCTGTCGACCTCGACAAGCCCCTCGTCGATCTCGGCCTTCAGGAACGCCCTGAACTTCTCGGGCAGCGGTTCGGCCTGCGGCGGCGGCGGCGGGGGCGGCGGCGCCTTGATCGCGATCGTCGGCGCGATCCCGGGCTCCAGCGCCGAAAGCCTGCCGGTTATCTGCTCGGTCGCCCCGCCGAGCGCCCAGCTGAACCCGACGAACCCGGCGACCATGACCGCCGCCGCACAGCCCATGGCAATCCACACCGGACGCCACAGGGAAAGCGTGCGGTTGGGCACCTCCAGCCCCTGCCAGTGGGGCGAAAGCTCGCTGTCGACGGCACCGCGCTGTGCACGGATCAGGCGGGCGAGCCCGGCCCGGATCTCGCGGTGGCGCTCGCGCCCGCCCTGCTCGACCCGCAGCCGCCCCTCGAAGCCGAGCGACAGGCACAGGTAGATGAACTCCAGCATCTCGATATTGTTCGCCGGATCCTGCTCCAGCCGCGCCAGAAGGTCATAGAACCTGTCGCCACCCACCACCTCGCGGTGGAAGGTCGCCACCATCGACTGCTGCTGCCAGACCGAGCTTTCGCCCCATGGCGTGTTCAGCACCACATCGTCGAGCGTGGCGCAGATCGCGTAGCGGGCGACCTTGATATCCTTGGCATCGCATCCCGCCTTCAGGGCGCGGCTTTCGAATTCGCGCACCTCGCCGATGACGCTCTGGCGCAGGCGTTCGGGGTCGGCGTGCTGGGCGCGGTTGCGGATGCGGCTGACCAGCGCGAAAAGCGGCGCGGCCGAGGCGACCAGCGGGTTGAGCCCGGTAAACGACAGCGCCAGTGCCGCGAATTCGTCCGGGCCCAGCGGCCCGGGGCTGCGTGGCCGGGCCGTGGCACCAGGAATCCCGTAGCCGAAGTTCTCGTCAGGCACGGGCGTCGGCGTGGCAGTCACCGCCGGGGGTGCTTGCGGTGCCGGTTGCGCGGGCCGGCGGCCACCGGGATTGGGCCGGATAACAGTGCGTTCGCCGTCGTCGCGCTCGGAGAAAGGATCGTCACTGTTCACCCGGTCATCCTCCCGTTCAGGTTATCCCTGCCGTATCGCCCACAACTCCATACCGAGCCCCGGATAAGCGCCCGAGACATGCACCGCGATGCCGCCCGAGGTGGTCATCTTGCCCCAATAGGGGCTTTCGGGATCGAGCTCGAAATAGACCGAACCGGCGACATAGGGGATCTGGCGCGGTGCCACCGGCAACGGCCTGAGCGCGATTCCCGGCAGCGCCGAATTGACCAGCGTGCGAATCTCCTCGACCGGGCCGATCTTCGATTGCCCGGCGAAATGGCGGCGGATGTTCTCGGCCTGGGTATCGGCCGAAACCGCCAGCACGAAGCCGGCATCGCGGATCAGCTTGCGGTCGGCGATCACGCCGACCGAAATGCCGTACTTGCGTTCCTCCAGCGGGATCGAAATCGCCGTCTGCTCCAGCACGGCCGAAAGATAGCGGCGCAACTCGCGGATGACGGGGGCGAAGCTCGCTGTCAGGTCGTGATGCTGATAGGCGGGAAATTCCGGCGGGCGCATCGCCGGCGCGGTAAAGGTGGCCAGTTGCCCGGCCAGCGACACGCAATCGCGGTAGAAGGCCACCGGATGCACGTTCTCGATCCCGGCAAGGTGGCGAACCACCGGCTGCATCGCGTTGATCGCCAGCAGCAGCAGGAAATCCTGAATCTCGGCCGCGCCCTTCTTGCCGCCCTGGGTCAGCCGCCCCGATAGCGCGGTCGAACGATGGTTCAGCAGGCCTTCCAGTTCGTTCAGAAAATCGGCCAGCGGCGGCGCGGCGCGCAGATCCATGACCGTCGGGATGAAGGATTTGTCGAGCACCACCTCGCTGTCGGCCCTTACCTCGACAATCCGTGCGATGGGAATCACCAGCCGGTCGGCCAGATCGTCCACCTCCAGCGCGAATTGCAGGCGCAGCGTGCCCACCGCCAGCATTGCCGGCTTGCGCCCCGCGCCCATCGTATCGGTGACCTCCAGTTCCGCCGGGCGCAGGCGGGCCGCCGAAAGCTCGGCGCCTGTCATGTCGACCTCGGCCGCGCCCTGGCGGCGCTGCGGCACGCTCAGGTAGACGATGCAATCCTTGATCCCCGGCGGCACGTCGAGCGCCGGCGGATGGGTCTCGGCGGAGGGCACGCGGAACACCGCCCCGTCCTGGGTCAGCCCGGCGCAGGATTTGATCGCGAACTGTCCGACCTTGAGCACCTCGTCGTCGATTTCAAGCTGCGACACGCCCCAGGCATAGGGCGCCACGCGCCGCGCCAGCCCGCCGACCAGCGCCTCGGTGTGGCGGTCGGCCTGCTGAAAGTGATGGGGCTGCAGGAACAGCCCCTCGGTCCAGAGTACCTTGCTATCCCACGACATCAGCGCACCCCGCCGTCATTTCGCATCCTTCAGTTTTTCGAGCTGCGCCTGATAGGCGCGCGCGAATTCGCGGCTGAACAGGTCGTGAAAATCGTTCTCGGCCTGATCGGCGACATCGGCATAGATTTTCTCGTAGGTTTCCCAGTAGCGTGCCTTCTTTCCCTTCAGCAGCCCGCCCAATCCGCCTGCCGAGGTGATCCTGCCTTCAAGCTGGTCGGGCGCGAGCTTTTTCAGCACACCTTTCAGGGCAGCCTCCATGCCGGTCATCATCGCGATCTCGTGCGCCTTGATGTCCCGCAGCGCCTGTTCGGCGGCGGCTTCGGCCTCCAGATAGCCGCGCATCGGCGGTTTCATCATCACCTCGACCGCCTGTTCGGGGGTGACCGAAAACTTCAGCGGGTTGTTGCCGCTGGCCGAGATGCGTGTCTGGTCGATGCGGAACTCCGACTTGATCGAGGTTCGCGTCATCAGGATATCGCGCAATCCGTGGATCATGATCCGCAGCACATTGCCCAGCCGCGCCATGGTCGGGTCGGTCTCGACATCCGTCAGGTCGATATCGGCAACGCCCGCTGCCTTGAAAAACACGCCGAGCGCCGCCGCGTCGGATGCCGCATTTCGGCCAGACCCTGTCGCGCGGCGCGCGGGGCCGGCAGTCGGATTGTCCGGACTGCCTGTCGCCGGCGGCGTCGCAGGCAGTTCATCCGCGCCCGCATCGGGCTGCGGTCGTGCCACACCGCGTCTTGCCGGAACGGTATCGGTTTTCGGGGCGCGGAAGCCCGGATCCTCGTTGTCGGGGATAAAGGCGGCACCAGACATATGCGGCGCGCTGCCCTCGTCCGGTATGGCCGCAGGCCCAGGCACCGGGCCGTCCGCCGGAAAATCCAGGTCCCAGTCGTCGGGAATGGCCTGGGGCACGGCGCGCGGCAACGGCATGTGATCGTGCATCGACGGGCTGTCGAACGGCTGGCTGGCACCAAGGCCGGAATCGGGATCCGCCGCCGGCGCTAGCGGGTCGTCCTCCCCCTCGCCCAGCGGTGGAAGAAGCCCGTCGTCGCCGGGTTCCGGCCGCCTGACCCCGCGCGGGCCGACCGGCGCAGCCGGTTCACCCAGAAGCTCGTCGAGGAAATCCCTGCCGCCGGGACCGGGATCGTCGAGAAGGCTGGCCAGATCATCGTCCGCACGGGCCGATCCCGGCCCCAGCGCGCCGGTTTCGGCCGGAGGCGGCAGATCGGCGAGCGGGTCTTTGCGCATCCGTGCCGACAGATCGACCACAAGTTCGTAACCGCCGATACACAGGATATCGCCGTCGTTGAGCGGCGTCGGCACCCGGCCGAGCGGCACCTTGCCGTAGTTCAGGAAGGTGCCGTTGGTGGACAGGTCTATCACCACGACATTGCCGTTCTGGTCCTCGATCGCGCAATGATGCGACGAGACGATCCGGTCCGGGTCGGGCAGGACCAGATCGTTGTCGTTCGCCCGGCCGATGGTCAGCGCGTTCCCCACCATGGGAACGGGGCGGCCCTCGCCGGGGACGACACCTGTGGATTGAAAACGGATCACTACAGTCATTCCATTCGGTTACCTGACGTTGTTCATTTCAGCCACCCGGGTGGCCGCGTCTTTTTCTCCCGGCCTTCATGCGGGCCCGCCAAAGGGGCGCGCGATGCGGCCGTTGCCGCCTCGGGCGATGTCGAGCGCGCGGTCGATCAGCAGATCGGCCGACGCCTCGATATCCTCCCCCAACGCGTCCAGCGCCATGATGTTGATGCCGAACGCCATGTTGGCCGCAGCGCCCGGCGGCGCCTCGTAACCCTGCATCGCACCGGTCCCGAGCGAGCCCTCGGACATGACGGCGATTGTCGCGCACATCGCCGTGTCGTCATCGGAATCCGCCGCCTCTGCCGCAGCCTGTGCGGCGGCGCGGGTTTCCTCCGAGGGGCGGAAGACCCACGCCTCGGCCATGGCAAGGGCGCGCGGCAACGGGTCGATCTGCGGCCCCAGCAGGTCGCGCCCGGCAAGGCAGGCCCACCAGGTACGCTCGCGCGGCGGCAGCGCCACCGAAAGCAGCCGCAGCATGTCGACAAATGCGCCGATCCGGTCCAGCTCGCTCAGCACCGCGCTGACGGTGGCGGTCGCCGGCCCCCTGAGCGGGGTCTGCAACCTCACGTTCGCACCCGCGAGCAGGCGCGCGGCCGGCTCCTGCGGGATCTTCCTCAGTCCTTCGAAACGTTCTCCCATTCCCGCGATCCTAGTTTATCTTTATCAGACCGCCCTGAACGATCACGATACCGCTACCGGAAACTCTGGTCATCGCCGCGCTTGCCTTGAGCATCGCCTGGGCGCTGATCCTGATCATGGTTCCCTTGATCGTCACGCCTGTCTGGTCGATCTTCACCGAATTTCCACCCACCTTGAATTCGATCGACTGCATCGCCTCCATGGTGATCTTTCCGAGCGAAGTCTTTACCGAGTAATCGCCTTTCGAGATAGTAAGGGACTCGTTACCCGAATCGAGCGTCCAGCTCCGGTTGCCCTGCCTGACCTTTCCGGTGACATTTCCCGTAACCGTCTGGGTCAGCTTGCCTTCCACCGTCTCGGTCTGGTCCTTGCTGATACTGATCGTCTGGTTGCCATCCTCCACCGTGAAGGTGTGGTCGCCGGTCCGGAGGGTCTCGTCGAGATGGCGATGCACTGTCAGCGCCATGTCGCCCTTGTCCTTCTTGTCGAGCCCGACATCGATCCTCGCGTCGTTCTCGACCACCTGGGTAAAATCCCGTTCGGCGTGGAAATAAATCTCTTCGCCGCCCTTCTTGTCCTCGAAGCGCAATTCGTTGAAATTGTCGGTCGTCCCCGATTTGCTCGATCGGGTCTTGATGCCAGACTGGGTCTTGTTGCCGGGCAGCGCATAGGGCGGCATCGTGTCGGCGTTATAAACCATGCCGACGATCAGCGGCCGGTCCGGATTGCCCTCCTCGAACTGGACCACCACCTCCTGGCCGACGCGCGGCAGGGCGATCATGCCCCAGTTCTTGCCGGTCCAAGGCATCATGCAGCGGGCCCAGCAGGTCGAATTCTCGTCTCGCTTGCCGTCGCGATCCCACTGGAACTGGATGCGGATACGGCCGTACTTGTCGGTATGGATCTCCTCCCCGGCCGGTCCGGTGACGACCGCCGAATGCACGCCTGCCACCTCGGGCCAGGGCGTGCGCATGGGCGAACGGTAGGGAACGCCCTTGGGCACCGCGTTCAGACGCACGCGATAAGGGTCCTGATTGTCGTCGCCGAACAATATCGCTGCATCGGTTACCTTCGACACGCCAAGCGCCTCGGCCGATTTCGGATCGAGTTGCAGGTAATGGGTCGCCTGCGTGACCATGAACTCGGTTCCGTCCTCCTTTCGCGGCGCATCCTCGAGCGTGAAGGTGCCGCCGATGGCGATGACCGAGGCGTTGCCGGCGCCGCTCCATTGCCGGTAACGCAGCGCATTCTGCTCCATCCGGATGCGCGCGTAGCGGTCACCGTCGCCCGTATCGCCGTAATGGCCCGGGTATTCGTAGGCTTCGATCTCCCTGCGCTGGTGCGTGCCGGTTGCGATGGAAACCAAGCTTTTCAGATCGGCGCGCGGCGTCAGGAAGTTGTAATCGTTGAGCGTGACCTTGCCCGTGGTTACCCGCTGGCTGCTGTCCCATTCGAACAGGTGTTCCAGCTGCCGGCGGTTCCTGCTTTCCAGATCGATGAATGGCACGCCGCCCCCCTCGACCGGGTCGTGCGCACCTGCATCGTCCGCCAGCACAAGCTTGCCGTCGGGCTCATCAGGCGTCATGAAATAATAGATCCCCTCCTCTTCCATCAGGCGGTGCAGGAAATCGAGATCGCTTTCGCGATACTGCACGCAAAGCCCGCGCACGGGGTAGCTGTCGCTGAGCTTGTCGGTGATATCGCCCGAAAGGCCGTATTCACCCAGAACCTGCTTGACGATCTCGGGGGCGGTCATGTCCTGAAACACGCGCGAGTTTCGCGACAGCGACAGCATCCAGACCGGCGGACGAAGCTCGGCGGTGAAATGGGCAAGGCCGGCATGTTCCCCCAGAAAACCCGCCGACACGCAGAGCCCGGCGAAGGCGCGTTCGGTATCGGGGGCGTTTTCGGCCTGCCGCTTTCCCAGTTTCAGCCTGACGGTGGTTCCGACGATCTCGTTCAGGTCGATCGTCCGGTTGTTGGCGACAAATTCGATAGTGGTTTCCGTCGGACGGCCCAGTTTTTCCCCGATCTTCGCCGCGACCAGGAAAACCTCGGTCTGCGGCCAGCAGCATTCCATCCTGATCGGATAATCCGCGGCATTGGGCGGTTTAGCACTCATGACGCCTCCTTGTCCGCGCGCCGCCGGCAACGGCGCCGCGCAACGACGCAACAGATCGCCCGAAGGTCCGGATCGGATCAGCCGAACGCATAGGTAAAATCGCCCTCCCTCGCATCCACGGTGACCGAACTGACCGCCTCGTCCGACATCATCCGCCGCAGGAACTCGGCCGAAACCTCGGGCAGCATGGTGTTGGTCACGATGGCGTCGATCATCCGCCCGCCGGACTCGACCTCCTGACAGCGCGAGACGATGGTGTCGACCACCGCGTCGGTATAGGCGAACGGCACGCCGTGCCGCTGTTCGACCCGCTTCCTGATCCGGTCGAGTTGCAACACCGCGATCCGGCCGATCATCTCGGGGCTGAGCGGATAATAGGGGATCGTCACCAGACGCCCCAGCAGCGCCGCCGGAAAGACCGCGAGCAGCGGGTCGCGCAGCGCCCGGGCAATGCCCTCGGGTTCGGGCATCAGGTCGGGATCGGCGCACATATCCATGATCAGTTCCGAACCCGCGTTCGATGTCAGCAGGATGAGCGTGTTGCGGAAATCGATCATCCGCCCCTCGCCATCCTCCATCCGGCCCTTGTCGAAGACCTGAAAGAACAGTTCGTGCACGTCCGGATGGGCCTTTTCCACCTCGTCCAGCAGCACGACGGAATAGGGCTTGCGGCGGACCGCTTCGGTCAGAACGCCGCCCTCGCCATAGCCGACGTACCCCGGCGGCGCACCCTTCAGGCTGCTGACGGTATGGGCCTCCTGATACTCGCTCATGTTGATGGTGATGACGTTCTGCTCTCCGCCATAAAGCACCTCGGCCAGTGCCAGCGCCGTCTCGGTCTTGCCAACACCCGAAGTACCGGCCAGCAGGAAGACCCCGATCGGTTTCGACGGGTTGTCGAGCCCGGCACGGCTGGTCTGGATGCGTTTGGCGATCATCTTCATCGCATGATCCTGCCCGATCACCCGCCTGCCCAGGTGTTCTTCCAGATTCAGGACGGTCTGGATTTCGTTGCGGACCATCCGGCCGACGGGGATACCCGTCCAGTCGCCGATCACGCTCGCCACCGCCTGCGCATCGACGATGGGCAGGATCAGCGGGCTTTCGCCCTGAATCCGCCGCAGTTCCGCATTCGTCGCCCGCAACTCCTCCAGCAGCGCGGCGCGCTCGGCGGGGGTCAGCGGGCTGGCGGCCGTTTCGTCCGTGTCCGTCGCCTCGACCGCGACGCCCCCCTCGCGGAGCCTTGCCCGCAGCCCGAGGATACGCTCGACAACCGCCTTCTCGGCCTCCCAGCGTGCATCGAGCGCCGCAAGGCGCGTTTCCTCGTCGATCGTCAGCGCGGCAATCGCGGCGCGGCGCGCGCTCGCATCGTACCCGGCCGATTCGTCCCGGTCGATGATCTCAAGCTCGGTCGTCAGCGCGTCGATGCGCCTGCGGCAATCGTCGACCTCGGCCGGCACCGCGTGCTGACTGACGGCGACGCGGGCACAGGCGGTATCCAGAACGCTCACCGACTTGTCGGGCAACTGCCGCGCCGGGATGTAGCGCGCCGAAAGCGTCACCGCCGCCTCGATCCCCTCGTCCAGCACCTGCACCTTGTGATGCCGTTCCAGCATCGAGGCGATGCCGCGCATCATCAGAACGCCCTTCGCGACATCGGGCTCGTCGACCTGAACGACCTGAAAACGCCGGGTCAGGGCCGGGTCCTTCTCGATATGTCTCTTGTATTCGGCCCAGGTGGTCGCGCCGATGGTGCGCAGCGTGCCGCGCGCCAGCGCCGGTTTCAGCAGGTTCGCGGCATCGCCCGTTCCCGCCGCCCCGCCCGCGCCGACCAGGGTGTGGGTCTCGTCGACGAACAGGATAATCGGGTGGGTGCTGGCCTGCACCTCGTCGATGACGGCGCGCAGGCGGTTTTCGAACTCGCCCTTCATCGACGCGCCCGCCTGAAGCAGCCCGACATCGAGCGCCAGGATGCGCGCATCCTTCAGCGCCGGCGGCACGTCGCCGCGTGCGATGCGCTGCGCGAACCCCTCGACCACCGCCGTCTTGCCCACACCCGCCTCACCGGTCAGGATCGGGTTGTTCTGACGCCGGCGCATCAGGATATCGACGATCTGGCGACTCTCGTCATCGCGCCCGACGATCGGGTCCATCTTGCCGTCGCGCGCCTGCGCGGTCAGGTCGGTGCAGAACTGCCTGAGCGCCTCCTGCTTGCCCATCGCCGCCGGGGCGATGGCGCCCGAGGCCTCGCCCGGCGCGGCACCCCCGCCGCTGAACGAACCGTCCTGCGCCCGCATGCCGTCTTCGGGCGAACCGGCGACGGCATCGGCAAACCGCTCCGACAGATCGTCGCCCTTCACCTTGGCAAACTCGGCCGAAAGGCCGTGGAACATGCGCCGCAATTCGGGCGTCCTGGCCATCGCCAGTACCAGATGCCCGGTGCGTATCCGGCCATCGCCGAACATCAGCGACCCGTAAAGCCATGCCTGCTGGGTCACATGCTCCATATGGTGCGACAGATCGGTGATCGAGGTTGCCCCGCGCGGCAGCCCGTCCAGCGCGCGCGTCATGTCGGCGGCCAGTCGCGACGGATCGATGTGATAAAATCCGACGATCCGGTGCAGATCGCTGTCCGGGTTCTGCAGGATCTGGTGCAGCCAGTGGACGATCTCGACATAGGGGTTTCCGCGCAGCTTGCAAAAGGTCGTCGCCCCCTCGACCGACCGGTAGCCAAGTTCGTTCAGCTTGCCGAACAGCGCGACGCGGCTGATCTCCGACATGTCGTTCCCTTTCCTCGCTGTCCCGCAACGCCGATGCGGCGTCACGATTTCGTCACACTCTCTCCGGCTCCAGATAAAGATCACCCACCTCGGCGCGCCCGGCGGCGCCGCAAATCCAGCTCGTCAGGCCAAGCCGTGTATCGCCGCCCAGCACCGCCGCCGGCACCGCATCGCCGCGCAGAACAAGGTTCACATCCCAGTCCAGCGCATCGCCGACGAAATTCCGCACGATATCGGTCAGCCGGCGCAACGCATCGCCGCCCGGCAGAAGGCGGTTGTAGCCGTCGAGCGGCAGCGGGCCGATAACGAGGCGGAACCTGGCGGCGCGGCTCCAGACCCGGCTGCCGATGCTCGCCCCCTGCCCCAGCCCCGCCATCGCACCAAGATGCGAGCGGTCGCCGGGCTCGAGTTCCAGCCAGCAGCCGACGAATTCGCGCAAGTGTACCGGGGCGCGGAAAAAGGCCGAGACCATGGCGACCAGCACCTCGGGCGACCGTGGCCCGCCCCCCAGATGCCCGGTGAAATACCGCTTCGAAAGGTCGGGCATGGCATCGCGCCGGTCCAGCGCCCGCCCGTGCCGCCCGGCGATCGCCGCAACGCGGGAACCCATCGCGGAGTCCTCGCCCCGGTCGAGGCTCGGCGCCGGCTGGCCGGTCGTCCAGGCGCGGTAGAGCAGCGTCGCCAGCCGGTGGGTCAGCATGTCGGCAAAGCCGACGAGGGTCGAATCGCGCTCGTTCGCCAGCCGTTCGCGGGCGTATTCCGTCAGGTGCAGCGGCAATGGCCCGTTGGGGCCGAAAAAGCCGAAGAACCGGTTGCTCAGCACGCCGGGCCGGTCCTGACGCGGCGGCCGGTACCCCGCCAGCGTGGCCGGCGGAAAGGCAAGGCCGGGCTGCTGGCCGATGCGCACCGGATCGGCCGAGGGGCGGCGCGCATCGCCCAGACGGGGCGCATCGGCGAAATGCGCCTCGACGATCCGCATCGCCAGAAAGACATGCACGTCTTCCGGCGCGGCTTCGAGCCTTGCAAGGTGGCTCAGATGATCCGGGCCAGGCCCGTCCCGGGACGCCATCGCGCCACCTCCCCTCGCTGCTGGCTGAAGATTGCGGTTTCGGTGAAGGAATTGATCGAGACGTGCTTGCGAAAGAACCGCTCCAGCACCGCCCCGAGCAGGTAGATGCTCGTTCCCTCGAAATAGCTTTCGTCGAAATGCACTCCGATCTCGAGCCCGCGCACCGCTGTCGAAAGCACCTCGTCGCTCATCCGCCGGACGATCGGCCGGCTGGAGACGCGGGCGATCCCCTCAAGCTGCTGGCGCACCACCCGGTCGCCTTCGGGGGCGTAAAGGCTCAGCATCTCGCGCAACGCCCCGGCGCCGGTGCCGCCGTCGGTATCGGCGATCGACAGGTAGTTCAGGCTCAGGTGGCTGATCAGCCGCCAGGCCGCATCGCCCTGGGCCAGCGTCGGGCGCGGGCGGGTCGGCGAAACCGGCGTGCTCACCCGCGCCACCGGGCCGCCGTCGGGCAGGTGAAAAACGTTGTCCGCACCGCCTGGCAGCAGCATCGGCAGGTCGCGGTTGGTTACCAGCGCCTGCACCGCCAACTGGCGCACATCGGCGCGGTAGGGCGCGTTGTCCGCATCGACAAGCGACACGAACACCTCGGAACCGAGGTACGAAGTGCGCCCGCCGCGCAGGCGCTCCTTCTCGTTGCGCTGGCGCATCTTGCGGCTCTGGCTGTAAAAGGCGCGCCCGCCGCCGCTCATCGCGGTGAAATCGTCGGCCGAATAGAAGGGACGAAACTCGACATCGGCCTCACCCTCGCCGCTGATCCCCATGACACTCCGGATGGTGTGAACCTCGAAATCGAGCGGTGCGGTGCGGTCGGGCACGACGTGCTGCTCGTAATCGCGCGCCGTCACATGCACCCGGTCGCAGCGCTTGGGAAACAGGTTGATCGCCGGCACGCAATTCAGCCGGAAAAGATCGGGCCGGATTTGCGGGGCGATTTCGGGCTGCCCTTCGCGCAGCAGGATGTAGAGATCGACCTCGGAGCCCCTGGCCCGGACCAGCGCCGGGGTCAGCCCGGTCAGTTCGACGAAGAAGAACCGCTCGGGCATGGCAAAATATTCCTGCAACAACCGATAGCCGTCGAACGATTGTTGCGGCGTCGGCAGCAACGCCTCGTCGCACCCGAAACCGCGCGGGCGCAGGCATCCGCCCAGTGGCAGCACCCAGTCGGCCCGCCGGTCGGTGGAGCGCGCGGCGACCCCGGCACCCTGCGCGCACAAAAGCTCGTGGACCTGCCAGCTTGCCGCGCCGCGCCCGCCCAGGAACACCGTCATCCCGTCCATCGAAAGCTCGTTCAGCGGCATGCCGGCATGGCGCCGCAGCCTGAGGCGGATACCGGCCCGCGCCTCGGCGCCGCCGGCCACGCCGGCGGCCACAAGCTCGCCCCGCCCGTCGAGGTATTCCGCCTCGGAAATCTCCACCGGCCAGAGCGTCAGATCCTGCGCGGTCCGAAACACGCAGGCCGATGCCGCGCCGTCCGGCGATACCGAACGCAGGTTCGTTCCGCGGCGAAGCAGATATCCGTCCGCCAGCGCGGCATTGTCCAGATCGGGGTGAAGCTGCGCCACCATCATCGACGGCGTCGGCGCAAGGTAATGCGGATATACGATTTCCAGCAGGTTCGAGGTGAAATGCGGATACTGCAGTTCCAGTTCGAGCTGCACCCGGGCGGTGAGGAAGGCGCACCCCTCGAGCAGCCGCTCGACATAGGGATCGAGCACCTCGATCCCGTCCATGCCGAGCCGCGCGGCGATCTTCGGGTAGGCCTCGGCAAATTCGGCCCCCATCTCGCGCAGGAAGGCAAGTTCGGCCTCGTAATGGCGGAGCAGCCGGGTATCCATCGCTCAGCCCCTCCGTTCCAGGCTGACATGCCCGGTGGTCAGGTCGACCTCGGATTGCAGGTACAGTTCAAGCGGCAGCGGCTGCGCCCACATGTCGGCGCGAATATCGAAGAAGATCGAGGTCACGCTTCTGTCGCTGTCGTCCTCGCGCATCGTCACATCGACCGAGCCTGTGCGGATGCGCGGCTCGAACATCTCGACCGACCGCCTGATGGCAGCGCGGATCGCATCGGCGCGGCGCAGGGTCGAACTGTCGCCCGCCACCGGGTCGATACCGTAGTTGACCACCGAGCGGCGCACGTTCGGGTAAAGCTCCGCGTCGATCTGCGAATCGAGGTTGGTGGTGTTGAGAAGCCAGGCCAGGTCGCGCCGGACGATCTCGCGCAGGCGGCGGATGTCGATCACCCGCGCCTCGCGCCCCTCGCTCTGCCGGTGCGGCTCGTCGTCGGTCAGCCGGTCGAGAAGCGATGGTTGCAGGCGTTCGAGGATGGTCCTGTCGGCCATGGCATCAGCCCTCGCCGGGCTGCGCGGCGGGCCCCATCTGAAGGCTGCGCAGATCCATGACCGGAATGTCGCCCGCATCGGTCGCAAGCAGGCGCTGGCCGATACCGACAAAGGTTCCGGCCCCGGCATCAGCCCATTCGGTCCGGCGCGACAGTTTCGCCGCGGCATCCCCCCGCGCAGCCGTTCCGGCATAGCGCGTGGGGATCAGCGCCACCACCTCACCACCGTTCCGAAGCGTGATCTCGGCTCCCAGCCAGACCACGTCGCGCAGATCGCTCGGCGCGTCGATGCGCAACGAACGCACGGTATCGAAAGGCATCCAGAAATAGCGGCCGTTGACGATGACCTCAAGCACCGGGCCAAGCCGCATGTCGGCATCGGCGATCCAGTCGAACGGTGTATCGTCCGCCGTTCCCGAAACAGTCGCCGCCATGTCGAAGGCCCGTTCGCGCAGGCCAGCCGCCTCGGCCGCCCGTCCCTGCGCCAGTTCCTTCAGCGCCTCGGTCAGCAGTGCAACCCATTCGTTCGGCTGACCGAAGACCAGCGGAGCGCGCTCGCCGGCGAATACCGCCTCGCGAAACACCTCGCAGCGGATCGCCTCGCGATAGGTCTGCGCCATCGGAACGGCGGACGGGTCCATCGTGGCGCAGAGCTTGAGCTGGGTGACGGCCCGCTGCCAGTCGCCGGTCACGCAAAGAAGCTGGAACAGGAATATCCGCAGCTTCGGATCGGCGGGGTCGGCCTTGACCTGCGCCTGAAGGGCGTCCAGCGCCCCCTCCAGATCGTTGGCCTGCAACAGGTCTTGCGCGCGGCTGGTCAAGTGCATGGCTCCGGCATGGTGTGGAAACATCTTCCGCCGCCGTGCGCAAAGGCGCGGCGGCGGCATTCGGATCGCGGGGTCACATCGCCGCGTTGGCCGCGATATCCCACTTGAATTCCGGCTTCTCGCCTTCCTCGCCCTTGTCGGTCTGCTCGATGTATTTCACCATGCATTGCGCGAAATTCAGCGAGACGTTCTCGGTCAGCTTGTCCTCGCCGCCGGAACCGCCGGTCGAGACCGAAGTGATGAGCACCTTCTTCATGTGAATGGTCAGGTATTCGATCGGTGTCTTGCCGGCCTTGCGCACCGTCAGCTTCGCCGAGGGGAAATGATCGCCGTTGGCGCAGTAGAGCATCAGGATGGGCGAGGATTTGTCGATCCACTTGGTTACGCTGATATCCTGAAAGTTGGCCTTGCCGGCACCGCCGCCGCCGCCGGTATGGAACGAACCCGACTGGCTCATCCCCCAGGACCAGGCGAGCACGTCGATCTCGTCCTTGTGGGTCTTGTCCTGCGATTCGCCCTTAATCTCGCCCTCGATGCTGAGGAACATATCAACTGCCATAGTACTTTCTCCTTAATGTGCCGGCAGCCTCGCCGCCGTTGTGAAAAGCCGGGCGCCCGCTGGCCGGCACCCGGCCGGGCCCTATTGTTTTTCCGACGGAAGCTTCGAGACCAGCCGAAGCGAAACCGTCAGCCCCTCGAGCTGATAGTGTGGCCGCAGAAAGAACTGCGAGGTGTAGTAACCGGGGTTTCCCTCCACATCCTGGATCACCACATCCGCAGCGGTCAGTGGCTTTTCGGCCTTGGTGGCCTCGGAGGAATGCCCCGGGTTGTAGTCGACATACTGATCGATCCACTTCTTGAGCCAGACCTGCATGTCGTCACGGCTCTTGAACGAGCCGATCTTGTCGCGGACCATGCACTTCAGGTAGTGCGCGAACCGGCAGGTGGCGAACAGGTACGGCAGGCGCGCCGCAAGATTCGCGTTGGCGGTTGCGTCCGGATCGTCGTATTCGGCCGGCCTGTGCAGCGACTGCGCTCCGATGAAGGCCGCAAGATCGGTATTCTTGCGGTGGATCAGCGGCATCATGCCGTTCTTGGCCAGTTCTGCCTCGCGCCGGTCGGAGATGGCGATCTCGGTCGGGCATTTCATGTCCACCCCGCCATCGTCGGTGGGAAAGGTATGCACCGGCAGCCCCTCGACGGTGCCGCCCGATTCGACGCCCCGGATACGGCTGCACCAGCCGTAGAGCTTGAACGACCGGGTGATGTTGGTGGCCATCGCATAGGCCGCGTTGACCCAGGTGAAATACTCGGATTCCGAATTGCCCGTCTCTTCCTCGAAGGCGAATTCGTCGACCGGATCGCCCTTGGCCCCGTAGGGCTGGCGCCCGAGGAAGCGCGGCATGGCCAGCCCGAGGTACTTGCTGTCCTCGCTCTCGCGCAGCGACCGCCAGGCGGCATATTCGGGGGTCTGGAAGATCTTGGTCAGATCGCGCGGATTCGACAGTTCCTGCCAGCTTTCGAACTGCATCAGCGAGGGATCGGCGCCGGTGATGAAGGGGGCGTGCGCGGCAGCGGCCACCTTGGCGATCTCGCCCAGAAGCTCGACATCGGCCGGGCTGTGGTTGAAGTGATAATCGCCGACCAGGCAGCCATAGGGCTCGCCGCCGAACTGGCCGAATTCCTCTTCGTAGAGCTTCTTGAAGACCGGCGACTGATCCCAGGCGGTGCCCTTGTATTTCTTCAGCGTCTTGTGAAGATCCTTCTTCGAGATGTTCATCACCCGGATCTTCAGCATCTCGTCGGTCTCGGTGTTGTTCACCAGATGGTAGAGACCGCGCCAGGCGCTTTCGAGCTGCTGGAACTCGTCATTGTGCAGGATCCGGTTGATCTGATCGGTCAGCTTGCGGTCGATCTCGGCGATGATCGATTCCATCGACATCAGCACATCGTCCGAAATGACGGTGGCGTTCTCCAGCGCCTGTTGCGCCAGCGTCTTGACCGCGGTCTCGACAGCGGATTTCGCGCTGTCGGTCCGCGGGCGAAACTCCCTTTGCAGAAGCGATGAGAAATCGGATTCGACTGTCTCTGCGGCGGCTGCGCCGGCAGCGGCGGCGGTTGCTTCTTCGGCCATGGGTTACTCCTTGTCCTCGGCTGCATCCTTCGGCGCGGCCTGCGCGGCGAGCGACTGCATCAGCGCCGGATCGGCCAGCACTTTCGACATCAGGTCCTCGGCGCCGGGTTTGCCGTCCATATAGGTCATCAGATTCGAAAGCTCCTTGCGCGCGTCCAGCAGCGCCTTGAGCGGCTCGACCTTTTCGGCGATGGCGGCGGGGCTGAAATCGTCCATGCTCTCGAAGGTCAGATCGACCGACAGATTGCCCTCGCCGGTCAGCGTGTTGGGTACCGAAAAGGCCGCGCGCGGTTTCATCGCCTTCATGCGGCTGTCGAAATTGTCGATGTCGATTTCGAGGAACTTGCGGTCGGCGACCCCCGGCTGCGGAACCTCGGACTTGCCGGCAAGGTCGGCCATTACCCCCATGACGAAGGGCAGTTGCACCTTCTTCTCGGCGCCGTAGAGCTCGACGTCATACTCGATCTGGACCCTTGGTGCACGGTTTCGTGCAATGAACTTCTGTGAACTGGACATCTCGCGTCTCCTGTCGTTGTCAGCTTTGGTCACCGTTTTGGTTCCCGGCGCCGGGCAGGCGCCTCACACTCACCACCCGTCCGACGATTCATCCTTCTTCGGCGCGGGCGCGGCGGAATCGCGTGCCGCCCCGGCGCTTTCGTCCAGCCCGCCGATGACCTTCACGTTGCTCACCCCTGCGGGGGCCATGTCGTTCATGATTGTCATGAAATCCGCCCCGACCAGTCGCCTGGCGCGCCGCAGGAAGATCGGCACCGGGCTGGAGGGTTCGGCACTGGCGTAATAATCGACAATCCGGTCGAGCGCTGCGATCACGTCGCGCGGCGAGGTTATCCCGCCCGGCGCTCCGCCCGTGGCTGGCGCAGGTACTGCCGGGGCAACCGGCACCGTGCCCCAGTCGTCGGCTTCGGCCGGCGCGGGTGCGGCGATGTCCTGCGGCGCCTCCTGCACCAGGCGCGCCACGATGCGCCCGAGGAGTTTCTGCAACTCGCCCAGATCGGGCCCCCGCCCCGGCGTGCGCTCGCCGAAGATGCGGTCGACCTCGTTCACGTCGTCGAGCGCCCGGCGCGCGGCATCACGCATCTCCACCAGCGTCTGCGGCTCGGTATCCCTGAACGCGGCGGCAATCGACGCGGCGTCGGGCAGGCTTTCGCCCGCGCGCGGCGCAACCTCACCCTCCTGGAGCATCAGGTCGCGCAGGCTGATCCGCCCGAAGGTCCGGCTGGCGGTGAGCGGCGCCAGCCGCAGCGCCGGCAGGACCGTCCCGGGCCCGGCCAGATCGCGGATCGCGTTCACCCGCATGGTCGGGTCGTTGTCGTCGTCGGCGTCGAGCTGCGGGTGGCACGTATCCCAGTAATCGCTCAGGCAGGCACGGATATAGCCGGTCGCCCCGGCAAGGCCGGCAATTCCGTTGCGCCGCAATTCGGCGTGCGCCAGATGGACCGCCGCCCGCAGGTCGTGACTTTGCGACAGCACCTCGTGAGCCCGGGCGATGATTTCCTTGTAGTCGGGCTCCTCGGCGGCGACGATCTCGTTCCCGCGCTGCCGCTCCTCACCGGGCTGCGCGGCGATCTCCAGAGCGGTGAAAACCGGCTCGTACTCCAGGTTCACACCGCTGGGGGCATCGGCACCAAAGCTGGGAACTTCGATTGTCACATCATCCCCCACGGGCAACGATTACGGCAAGGTTGCGCTTGCCCGGAACCTGCTGTCACCTGCTACGAAAACCTGCTGATATTGTTTACGATATCAGAACGAAAAAACGAATCCAGTCTTTCGCACTGCCCTAGGGTAAGGAATCCCTTACTCAAGAACAGAAAGCTTGACGATAGCCCCTTTCAGGGTACTCAATGTTATAAGTATAGGCGCTGAAAGATAGGAAACATGCGCATGTCGGCAAGAATTATCCGATTTCTTGCGCTATACTGCTGTGCACTGGTGGTCGGCGGGATGCAAGACGCAGCCGCCGCCGAGGCGACGCTGGGTATCGAGCTTAACAAATTCGAAGCTGCGGAGCCCGATGGATGTCGCACTTATTTCTTATTCAGAAACAATAGCGACACAACTTTCGAGGGTTTCGAGATGTCGCTGGCGATCCTCGACAGCAACGGGGTGATCGATCAGCTTCTGACGATCGACGCCGCCCCGCTGCCGGTCGCGCGCACCACGCTCAAGCTGTTCGAAATTCCCGACCTCGCCTGCGACCGGATCACCGAGGTCCTGCTGCACGACATGCCGTTGTGCAAACCGCAGAACGCCGACGAAATCGACTGTTTCGACATCATGGAGCTTTCGAGCAAGACCACCGCGCGCTTCGCGAAATAGGCCATGGAGGCGCTGCTCTCCACGCTGACACGCGGCGGCCCCATCGTCGGGGTGCTGATCGTCATTTCGCTTTTTTCCCTGACGCTGATCGTGATGAAGCTGCTTCAGTTCCGCGGCACGCTGTCGGGCGACCGGCAGCGCGAGGCAGCCTATGCGCTGTGGTCCCGGGGCGATCGCGTCGGCGCAATGAAAGCCGTCGAAGGCGGCGGTTCCCCGGTGGACCGGATGCTGCTGGCTGCGATGTCCGGGCTCAGGGCCGGCCATCAGGGCGGTGCGCTCGATACCGAACTCGAATGGCGCGGCAACAGCGAGGTCGAGGTGCTGAGCCGCCATATTCGCACGCTCGAACTGATCGCCATGATCAGTCCGCTGCTGGGGCTGCTCGGCACCGTGCTGGGCATGATCCACGCCTTCCAGGAGCTTGCACTGGCCGAGGGGGCGGCAAATGCCTCACTGCTGGCGGCGGGCATCTGGCAGGCGCTGCTGACCACGGCGGCGGGGCTTGTCGTCGCCATTCCGGCGGCAATCGCGGCCAGCCTTTTCGCCTCGCGGGTCGACCGGATCACCACGGCGATGGAACGCGCGGTTGGCCGGCTGATTGCGGTCGACCGGCAACGGCACTGAAACGCAAGGGGGAACGGAAAGGGCAGTATGCGCCTGAAACACGCGGATAGTGGAAGTTCGCCGATATCGCTCGTCGCGATGATCGATGTGCTGATGATCATGCTGGTGTTCTTCATGGTGACCTCGACCTACCTTAACCTGCGGATGATTCCGCTCGCGCGGGGCGGTGGCTCCCCGCCGCTCTCCGCATCCGTCGCCAGCGAGGGCGCCGCCGCCGCGCCGCTGCTGATCCGGCTCGACGCGGCGGGGCGACCCCACATTCGCGGGCGCGTCCTCTCCTCCGCCGATCTGCGCGATGCGCTTGCCGCCTTCGCCGGCGCCTCGCCCGATGCGCAGGTTATCGTGCTGCCCTCGGGCCGCGCCCATACGCAGGCACTGGTATCCCTGCTCGACACCGCCACCGCCGCCGGAATCCGGCGCCTCAGGATCGTGCGGCTGGAGGGCGGCCCGTGAAGCTTGCCCGCCCACGCAGACGCGACCGGCCCGAACCGATCATCGCGCTGATCGACGTGGTGTTCTTCCTGCTGGTCTTTTCCATGCTGGTCGGCCGGATGGATGCGACGGCACCGTTCGAGGTGACCCCCGCAACCTCGTCCACCGGCTCGATCATGCCCGGTGGCGGTACGACGGTTTCGTTGTCGTCCGACGGAGTACTGGCGCTGAACGGAAGCCGGACCGGCAGCGGCGCCCTTCTCGACACGCTGGCCGAAACCTTGCGGAGCCGGCCCGACACGCTTGTCCGCGTCAACGCGCACCGCGATTCCGCAATGTCGGAATTGCTTCCGCTGATCGCGCGCATCGAGGCGCTGGGGGCGAACGATATCGTGCTGGTGGTCACGCCGGGCGAAACACGATGAGCGCCGCGCCCCTTCGCCTGCCGCTGGCCGGCGCGGTTTCGCTGGGCGCCCACGCGGCGTTTCTCGCGCTGCTCGCCTTGCTGTTGCAGCCCGATGACCTGCACCCGCAAAAGCTGCCGCGCAGCGCAATCGAGGTGGCGGCACACGCGGTGCGGCAGGAGACGGCGGAGGAAACAGCACCGGAAACAACCCCGCAGGAGCCATCGGGAACGGCCGGACGCCCCATCGCGCGGGGTACCATCCGCACCTCCACCGCCCGACCCGCCCGGCCCGATGCCCGGCGCCTTGCCCACGCAAGCACGGCCACGGCGCAGGTGATGAAAAGCGCCGCCGCACCTGGCGAAACACTGGTCGCAACCCCTGCGCCGGCGATGCGCCAGAACGACATTCTGCCCGCATCCGGCAGGCTGCCGGCGATTGCGCCGCCGGCAAAAACCTCCCTCGCCGGACTGGCCGTCGCGGCGGAGGCCCTGCCTGCGGCAAAGGCGCCTGCCGGGCGGATCGCTTCGCCGGCGCAGATCGCAGGCCAACCCGCCGCAGGGATCGACAGCCCGACACAGGTCACCCTGCCCGTCATCGCAGATCGCGGGCGGGAAGCTGCCGCCCTTGCCCCCTCCCCGACCCGCCCCGACGATCTGCCGCCTGCGGGCAGGACGGCGCCGCCCGAAGCCATCAGCGCGGTGCCGGGCCGTGAAGAGCGGCCGGCGGCGGCGCGTCTGGCATCGGCCGCCACGGCGGACAGGGCAGCGGCCGTCAGCGGCGTGCCGCCCGCTGCACTGCCCGTGGCCGCAACACTGGCGTGGAGCGGTGCGGACACGATCGTCTCCGATCCGCTGTCGCTGGCGGCCATCGAAAGCTTCATGCGCCCCGGCGATCTGCGCGCCGGCGGCACGGTGCGCGACGGTCTGACGGCGGCATTGGCATCGGTTCCCTGCGCGCGTCTGCAAACCGTTTTCGACCCGGAAAGCGGAACGCTGGAGTTGCGCGGGCACATCCCGGAAAGCGGGATACGGACACCGCTGATGGCCCGCCTCAGGGCCGAGATCGGCACCTCGATCCCGGTTGCCGACAGGTTGCAAATCCTGCCGCGCCCGCAATGCGCGGTGCTGACCGGCATCGCCAATGCCGGCCTGCCGCAATCGACCGACCAGATCACCAACCCTCGCATCGTGGGGCAGGATTCCCACGTGCGCGAATTTCGCTATGTCTCGGGGCAGCGGCTGGAAATGGATCTGACGGCGCCCGACTACGACGCATTCGTCTATGTCGATTACTTCGACGCGCAGGGACAGGTTCTGCACCTGCAACCCAACGCCATCGTACCGCTGGCAATCAGCCCGGCACGAAGCACGCTCAGCCCCGGCCGGTCAACCGGTGAACGGCCGGCGCTCGACCTGACCATCGGGCCACCTTTCGGGCAGGAGATCGTCGTCGCCTTTGCGGCCTCCGATCCGCTTTATGAAGGGTTGCGCCCGATCGGCGAACCGGCGGGCCCCTATCTCGACTTCCTGAAGCAGCGCATTGCCGGGGCACGGCGCACCCACCCCGGGTTCAAGGGTGAATGGGTCTATTTCCTCGTCTCCACGCGCCCCGGTCAAACCGGCGGTCATACGGACTGAGCGTTCGCGAAAGAGAGGTATGCTGGACGAAGCTGTCGTTCGGACGGGAGCGCAAGCCGCACCAGCGCATGGCCGTGGACAGGCGCTCCTGACGGTAGAACGAAGTGCTTTATGCCAGCCACATCCGACCGCAATACGAACGTTGTACGGTCGTCACCAAAGCGCCTGGCCGCGGGAACGGCCATGCGCTGGCGCGGCGGCCTTCGGCCTTGTTCCGTGCCCGGGTGTCTTGCTCTGCCAGAACAGGAAGGGCTCGATGCCGCCTTTCGCAAGGCCAATGCAAGGCATTCTTCAACGCTGCCTGCAATGGTTACCGGCAGCCGCCCCTGGCCCATTCGCGCAGGTTATCCTTGAATCCGCCACCATAGGGATGAAGACCGATGAGCGACCGGGTGCCGGCGGCCACGATGTAGCTGGTGGCCTCGCTGCACAAGGCCTCGCGGCTCCAGACATGGCAGGTGGTGCAATGGCGCCCCTTCCACACCTCGTCCGGCAGGCCCGGGATCGGCGGATAGAGCGGGGTTCCGCCAATCAGTTCCATCAGCGAACGCCCCTCGATCTCGATCCCGCCCCGGGTCAGCGGCCTGTCGAACAGGACCCCGGGTTCGACGGTCGCCATCTGGGTTGTCTCGCCCGAGGTGGCGGAATCAACCCGCCCGGTCGCCGCTTTCGCTTCGTCGAGCCTCACCTGTATTTCCGCCCGGGCGAGTTCGGCAAAGGTGCCGTCCGGAAAGGCTTCGAGATAGGCCTCGTAATCGGTGACCTCGCCCGAGGCATAGGCCCTGCCGATCATCGCTTCCTCGCGCTCGGACGGGCCGGGATGCGTGCCCGCCGGGCCCGGCGGCGGCGGCGCGGTCACCGATGCGGGCGGTGCCGACGGCGCCTCGGTCGTTTCGCGTCCGGGCGGGCCATCCAGCGCTTGGGTGAGAAGCCGGCGCGCTTCGTCGAAATGCTCGCTGTCCGGATAGGTTCGCAGGAACAGCACGATCTGCACCGGATCGCCGCTTTCCTTGATGGATTCGAAGAATTTCCGTGACGCAACCGCCTCGGGGCTTTCAGGGCGCGACGGCGCGAAATAGAAATCCCGGGTGAGCGAGGAGGCGTTCCACGGCGTCTGCCGGCCGTTCGTCTCGTCCAGAACCCGGCTCCGGACCATCTTGATCGCCTGTTCGAGCGGCAGGCCAGGCTGATCGATGGCATCGGCCAGGGCCGTCGAAAACGGGCTGTTGGTGCCGCTGCCGTCGAGCGCGACGCTTCCCGGCGCGGTCGAATATGCCATGAAGGTCCCGGTCGGTGCCGACATCTCGGCAAGTCCGTGATTGTCGATACCGCGCATGTTGATGAACGGGTTGTTCCGGCACGCATCGAGGATGACGATATTGGTATAGTTCCGGGCCGAGGCCATTTGCAGCAGCACCGCATCGGCCCGTATCGCATCCAGCCCGAGATCGGCGGCATCGGTCAGCCTGACATCGACCGGCAGCAGATAGTTGGAACCGAAAGACTGCACCGCATGGCCGGCATAGTAGAAAAGCCCGACCGCCTCGGGCCCGGCGCTTCGCAACTGCCGTCCGAAATCGGCGATCGCCACATGCATCGCCGACTCGTCGCCATCGGTCAAAAGGGTCACCGCAAACCCCTGCCGGGCCAGTTTTCCGGCGATGAGCTTCGCGTCGGACACCGGGTTTTCCAGCACCGTCGTGTTTTCGTAATCCTGATTACCCACCACCAGCGCAATACGCGGCTCGGCCCGCACCGCGCCGGGATGTGCAAGCAGCAGCATCGCGGTGCCCAGCAGGGCGGCGCAAAGGCGTTGCAGGATATGTCCTCCGGTCATCATTACCTCATCCGTCCACGACCGTGAATTCGATACGCCGGTTCCGGCTGCGTCCCTCGTCCGTGTCGTTGGTCGCCACGGGGTGGCTTTCGCCATACCCCCGGGTCGTTATCCTTTTTGCGTCAATTCCGTGTTTTATCAGGTAGTCCGCCACAGCTACGGCACGGTGGTCCGACAGGTGCAGGTTGGCGCTGCTGGAACCCACGTTGTCGGTATGTCCGGCAATCTCGATCACCATGCCCTTGCAGCGCGTTATGATCCCAACCAGTTCGTCGAGCACCGGCGTGCTTTTCGGGTCGAGCCAGGCGCTCCCCGAGGTGAAGAAAACGCCATCCAGATCGGAAAGCGCATCGAAGCGGGCTATACACTCCTCTCGCCCGAAATCGCCCGTGGGCTCCATCGCCAGCGACGGCTCGGCGGAAGCGGGTACCGCAACCGCCGCCGCGCCAGGTACGTTGCGCGCGAACGAGAAATCGAAACTGACCGAAGCGGACGGAACGATTTCCAGCCCGGCTGTCTCCTCCAGCTTCCGCAGCCCCTTGCTCAGGCCGAAATCGGCCACCGGAACCGTAACCGGCGTGGTCGACGAGACCGAAATCAGGTCGTCGTTCAGCAGCGTCACCGCAACCTCCGCCTGCGAGGTCCTGGCAATACCATGCAGTTCGAGCGTGTAGCTCACCGGTACGACCTTGCGCCTGACCTGCGGAAGGTCGGCAATGCTTGCCGGGTCGACCTGAACCGAGATCGTGGCGTCGGGGTAGAGGAAGGTTTCGAAGAAAAGAAATCTCATCCGCACGTTTCGCAGGTCGATCCTGGTGTCGATCGATTCGAGATGGACGGTAACACTGGCCGCGCCTTTCTCGTCTATCGCACCCGAAAGCGCGGCGAACCCGCTCGATTCAACCTGCGTGCCGCCCTTGATCGACTGGAACGCAAGCGTCGAGGCCGCCGGTTGCAGCGCCCAGCCGCCATCGAACGGACCGGCGAATACCCCTGCGCCCGGCACAGCCGAGACCAGCGCGCCAAGACCCAGGGCATATGCGATCTTTCGGGATTCCGAACCCGACCAGAACATGATTGTGCCTCCGCGCCAGCCGGCGCACACGTGTCGCGACGTTCACAAACTCATCCGAACACACGAGAAACACACACCCCGCACACCAACACGTGCGGACGCCACATCCGGCCCGCCGGCCGCCGCGTCTTATCCGCGACAGCACCCGGCGCCTGTTCAAGCCATGTTAACACAGAAAGGCGGCAATGGAACAAGACATGAATATGGAACGGAAAGCCACTATAGCAATGGCTGCCCGCTTACAATCCCGCCATGTTCGCGGCATGGTCACACCTTGGTGAGCGCGCCCACGCGACTTGTCACCGGTCCGCTCGGCGCGACAATCCGGATATGTGAGCATGGAGCGGGTAGACGGAATCGAACCGACATAGCCTGCTTGGAAGGCAGGGGCTTTACCATTAAGCTATACCCGCGACACCCGTCTCTTTAGCTTTCCCTGCGGCTTGCTGCAACGGCAAAAGCCCGCCGCGCGCGGGCTATTTTGCCGGGTGCGCCAGACGGACAGGCAAACGGCACGGTGCGGACGCGCAACGACGGAAAGCGTGCGACCCGTCGTTCAAGGGGTTGGCGGGTTCAGCCAAGCAGGGGACTTTGAATGAACAGGCGGCATTTCCTGATCGCGGGCGGCGGCGCGGTCTCAGTCGGGCGGATACGCATGGCCATCGCGGAAGACATGGCGGCGCATGTCTTGTCGGCGACGGCAATCACCCAGGTCTTCGGTACCGGGCAGCGCCTGACGGCAGTTGCGATCGCATACGACCGGCCGGTCGCAAACGCATCGGTTGCCGCCGGCGATTTCGCGGTCGACGGACGCACGGTGATGCGGGCCTATGCCCGACCCTCGCCCGAACCGGCGCCGGATGGTGCCGACGGGGCGTTCGTGATTGTCGAACTCGACCCGGGGGATAGAGGTGCGGCAACCTATGCCGCGTTGAAAGGCGGAGCCACCCTGACCGCCGCGCAGGCGACGGTCACGCAAACCGCTCCGTTGCGGGCAGCCGACGGGCACGAGATTGCACCCGGTGGCCCGGTCGAAACGGCAGGTGCAACCGATCCGCTGGTCGATGCGTTCGAACAGCGCAGCTATACGCATCCGCCGACGGGAATCACCCTGCCCTATAACCTGTTCATCCCGCGCGACTACGATCCCGGCCGCTCCTATCCGCTGGTCAATTTCATGCACGATGCCGGCGTGAGCTCGGACAATCCGCTGATGACGCTCTGTCAGGGGCTGGGCGCGGTTGTCTGGGTTCGGCCCGAGGAACAGGCGGTGCGCCCCTGCTTCGTGCTGGCACCGCAGTTCGCAGATCAGGTCGTCAACGACGAATCCGACGATTCGCCCTATGCCGATGTGATGGTCGATCTGGTCCTGTCGCTGGCCGGAGAGTTTTCGCTCGACCGGACGCGCCTGTATACCACCGGGCAATCCGGCGGTGGCATGCTGTCTATCGCCATCGGCATCAGGTATCCGGGGTTCTTCGCCGCATCCTACCTTGTGGCCTGCCAGTGGGCGGCAGGGAAATGCGGGCCGCTGGCCACGCAGAAGATGTGGGTTCTGGTCAGCGAGGGCGACGTGAAGGCGTTTCCCGGCCAGAACGCGATCATGCAGGTGCTCAGGGGCGAAGGCGCGGAAATCGCCACGGCGCGCTGGGACGCGCGCGACACAACTGGCGAGCTTTCGGCCCAGGCCGACAGCCTGGCCGCCGAAGGCGCTCCGATCCTCTATGCAACCTTCAAGCCGGGCACCGTCATCCTTCCCGGGCAGGAGGACGGCCCCGGCCCCAATCACTTCAATACCTGGCGGGTCGCCTATGAGATAGCGGGCATCCGCGAATGGCTCTTCCGCCAGTCCGGGGCGTGATCCGGGCATGGCGGACGCACTGCATCGGCCTGCGCGTCAGACCGAAACGCAGATATACTTCATCTCGAGGAATTCCTCGATCCCGTGATGGCTGCCCTCGCGCCCGAGGCCCGATTGCTTGACCCCGCCGAAGGGCGCCACCTCGGTCGAGATCAGGCCGGTGTTGACCCCGACCATGCCGTATTCCAGCGCCTCGGCCACCCGGGTGACCCGCCCGATGTCGCGGGCATAGAAATAGGCGGCAAGGCCAAAGATAGTATCGTTGGCCATCGCGATCACGTCGTCGACAGTCTCGAAGCGGAAGAGCGGCGCCCTCGGGGCGAAAGTCTCCTCGCGGGAGAACGCCATCTCGCCCGTCGCCCCGGTCAGGATGGTCGGCTCGAAGAAGGTTCCGCCCTGCGGGTCGCGCTTGCCGCCAGCGATGATGGTGGCGCCTTTCGACACCGCGTCGGCGATATGTTCCTCGACCTTCGCGACCGCCGCCTCGTTGATCAGCGGGCCGAGCGTCGCCTGCGTTTCCAGCCCGTCGCCGACCTTCAGCTCCGACACCGCGGCGGCGAGCTTTTCGGCAAAGGCGTCGTAGACCCCGGCCTGAACGTAGATGCGGTTGGCGCAGACGCAGGTCTGCCCGTTGTTGCGGTATTTCGAGATCATCGCGCCCTCGACCGCCGCATCAAGATCGGCGTCGTCGAAAACGATGAAGGGCGCGTTGCCCCCCAGTTCCATCGAGCATTTCATCACCTGGTCGGCGGCTTGCCGCAGCAGGATGCGCCCGACCTCGGTCGAACCGGTGAAGGTCAGCTTGCGGACCATCGGGTTCTCGCAGAATTCCCTGCCGATATCCGAGGATCGCGACGAGGGAATAATCGAGAGCACCCCCCGGGGGATACCCGCCCGATCGGCCAGAACCCCCAGCGCCAGCGCCGAAAGCGGCGTTTCGGCCGCGGGCCGCGCAACAAACGCGCAGCCGACCGCCAGCGCCGGGCCGACCTTGCGGGTGATCATCGCGTTGGGAAAATTCCACGGCGTGATCGAGGCGGCAACGCCGATGGGCTGGCGGATCACCGTCAGGCGCTTGTCGCGCTGATGGCCGGGGATCGTCTCGCCATAGACGCGCCGTGCCTCTTCGGCGAACCATTCGATGAAGCTGGCGCCATAGAGGATTTCACCGCGCGCCTCGGCCAGCGGCTTGCCCTGCTCGGCGGTCAGGATGGTCGCCAGATCGTCGGCATTTTCGACCATGAGTTCGAACCAGCGCCGCAGCACCGCCGCGCGTTCCTTTCCCGTCCAGCTGGCCCAGTCCTTTTGCGCCGCAAATGCCGCGTCGATGGCGCGCGCGGTCTCGCGCCGCGAAAGGTCGGCAACCTCGGCGATCACATCGCCGCGTGCCGGGTTGGTCACGGCGAAGGTCGCACCATCGTCGGCGTCGCACCATTCGCCGGCGACATAGGCCCGCGTCGCAAGCAGATCGGGGTCTTTCAGAAGGCTTCGCAGTTGGGTGGGTTTGTCGAACATCGGTCATCCTTCCCCAATGGTTGTATTCCGGCGGTCGCGCGCTAGACCGTCGCAAGCGCCACCGCGATCGCGACATCCAGCTTGTCGACCAGTTCGTCCAGCTGGCCGTCTTCGATGATGAAGGGCGGCGCCAGCAGCACATGGTCGCCGTGCTTTCCATCGATCGTGCCCGACATCGGATAGCAGATCAGCCCGGCCTCGAAGGCGGCCTTCTTGATCCTGCCCGCCAGACCGGCCGCCGGATCGAAGGGTATCTTGCTTTCGCGGTCGCGCACCAGTTCGATGCCGCGAAACAGCCCGCGCCCGCGCAGGTCGCCCACGTTCGGATGCTGCCCGAAGCGGTCGTCCAGCCGGCTGGCAAGCGCATCGCCCCGCGCGCGCACCTGCGGCAGCAGGTTGCGCCCGAGAATCGCCCCCACAACGGCCCGCCCCGCCGCCGCCGCGACAGGATGGCCGATATAGGTGTGCCCGTGCTGGAAAAAGCCCGATCCGGCGACGATGGTGTCATAGATCGTATCGCTGCACAGCATGGCACCGATCGGCTGATAGCCGGCGCCAAGCCCCTTGGCGATGCAGGCGATATCGGGTTCCACCCCGTCCTGCTCGCAGGCGAACAGCGTGCCCGTCCGGCCCATGCCGCACATCACCTCGTCAAGTATCAGCAGCACGCCGTAACGGTCGCAGATCTCGCGGATGCGCCGGAAATACCCCGGCGCAGGAACCAGCGCGCCAGCGGTCGCGCCGACAACCGGTTCGGCCATGAAGGCCATGACGGTTTCGGGGCCAAGCCGCAGGATTTCCGCCTCCAGCGCATCCGCCGCGCGGCGGCCGTATTCCTCGGGGCTCTCGCCCGCGCGCCGCAGGCGGTATTCGTAGCAGGGGTCGATATGGCTGACGTCGAGCAGAAGCGGGCCGAACTGCGCACGCCGCCATTCGTTGCCGCCCGCGCTGAGCGCGCCGATGGTATTGCCGTGATAGCTCTGCTTGCGGGCGATCAGCCGGCCCCGCTGCGGTTCGCCCTTTTCGACCCAGTACTGGCGGGCAAGCTTTATCGCCGCCTCCGTCGCCTCGGACCCGCCCGAGACGAGGTAAACCCTGTCGAGCCGGCCCGGCGCGTTGGCGATCAGCAGATCGGCCAGTTCCTCGGCCGGTCGAGAGGTGAAAAAGCCGGTATGGGCAAACGCCAGCCGGTCAAGCTGATCCTTGATCGCCGTCACGACCTCCCGGTCGCCATGCCCGAGGCAGGAAACGGCCGCCCCGCCCGACGCGTCGAGATAGCGCCTGCCAGAGGCGTCAATCAGGTAGCAACCCTCACCGCCCACCGCGACGGGCGGCGCCTGGCGGGTGTGTCGCGGAAAGATATGAGACACTTGGCTTCCTCCGTATACGGAACCTGCGCGCTCCGTCTTTCCGGCCTGCCTAGCACCCAATTCGCCGACGGACAAACCCGAGGCGCCGCGCCCCTGCAACCGCCCGCACGCAATCCACCGGGAAAACCGCGAAACCTATGCGCCCGGCGCATAATTACCTAACGGAGCTTTCGATTCAGGCGCGCATGCGGCCGCGAGTGCCCAAAATTTGTGCAAAATTTCCGCTCGTCGCCCGCCGTTCAGGCGAATCATCCCCGGAAAAAACAGGCGCAAGGTGCGGAATCTTCGGCATGCCGACTGTGCAAAACTATTTTATTCCAATTATCTACGCGCGATTCTTCAGGTTCTATAAAAAGTAGCAGCACTCTGCGTCAATCCCGCTCCGGATCTCACGGAAAATGTAGATCGTATCCGCCCCTCTCGACTGATCGCGCCGGCCGGACCCGGCTTTGGGCCGGGTCGCCGGAATCCGCAGGGAAATCATGTAATGCTGCGCAAAAGCACCGTATTTCTGGCTTGCAGCGGCGCCATTCCCCCGGCCGGGGCGCGGCGTGGCATCGGATTCCCGGTTGCCTCGATTGAACAAGGTGCTAGCCTCAACCGGCACAGAACCTGCGATCTCGCGTTTCGCAGGCAACGCATGCGCATATTGCAACCAGGGAGCATGACATGAAAACACTAAGGATCACCGCAGCGACCGCCGCACTGGCCCTGATGGCCACCGGCGTCGCGGCGCAGGAGCGATTCATCACCATCGGAACCGGCGGCCAGACCGGCGTCTATTATGTGGTCGGGCAGTCGATCTGCCGGCTGGTCAACCGTGGCGAAGCCGAACACGGGCTGAAATGCACCGCGCCGTCGACCGGCGGTTCCATCGCCAACATCAACGCCATCGCCGCCGGCGACATGGACATGGGCGTGGCCCAGTCCGACTGGCAGTTCCATGCCTATAACGGCTCTTCGGAATACGAGGGCAAGCCGGTCGAAAAGCTGCGCGCCGTGTTCTCGGTTCATGGCGAGCCCTTCACCGTCGTCGCCCGCACCGACAGCGGCGCCGAGAGCTTTGACGACCTGTTCGGCAAGCGCGTGAACGTCGGTAACCCCGGCTCGGGCCAGCGCGCCACGATGGAAGTGGTGCTGGACGCGATGGGCAGGTCGATGGGCGATTTCGCCCTCGCCTCCGAACTCAAGCCTGCCGAACAATCGGCCGCGCTCGGCGACAACAAGGTGGATGCCATCATCTATACCGTCGGCCACCCGAACGGTTCGATTCAGGAAGCGACCTCGACGGTCGACGCCCGGATCCTCCCGGTCACCGGCGAAGCCATCGACAAGCTGGTCGCCGACAATTCCTATTATGCCAAGGCGATCATCCCCGGCGGCATGTACAAGGGCACCGATGCCGACGTCGACACCTTCGGCGTGAAGGCAACCTTCGTCACCTCGGCCGACGTGCCCGACGATGTGATCTACGAGGTCGTCAAGGCCGTGTTCGACAACTTCGACCGCTTCAAGGGCCTGCATCCTGCCTTTGCCAACCTCAAGGAAGAGGACATGGTCTCGTCGGGCAACAGCGCGCCGCTGCACCCCGGTGCAGAGCGCTACTATCGCGAGCGGGGCTGGATCCAGTAAGCCGCGCCGGCTAATTCACTGCGGCCCCGCGCCCCGGGCTCGGGGCCGCACCCAACGAACAAGAACAGCGTCTAGGGGGCGCTCGTGGCGCACCCCGGCAATGGGCGAACGGGGACAATGCCGTGAAGAATGACGAACAATTCGAAGCCGCTGCGGTCGAACAGGCAGCCGCAGGACATGGCGGGCTGAGCCAGGCCGAAATCGACGAACTGGTTGCGTCCTCCGATACCGGGGGCAGAACGCCATCGCTGCCGGTGGCGAAGTTCATCACGACGCTCGCGATCGTCTGGTCGCTGTTCCAACTCTGGATCGCCAGCCCCCTGCCCTTCATGATCGGCTTCGGGGTGTTCAACGATACCGAGGCGCGCTCCATCCACCTCGCCTTTGCGCTTTTTCTCGCCTATGCCGCCTATCCGGCGTCGCGCACCCGGTTCGAACTGACGCTTGCCATCACGGTTCCGGCGCTGCTCTGCCTGCTGTTCATCTACGGCGCCAAGGCCGGCACGCCCGTCTGGTGGATTCCGATCATCGGCCTCGCCATCATCGTGGCGGTGTTGCTCGGGTCGCCCAAGAACCGCATTCCCCCGTGGGAATGGGCGCTGGCCATCGCCGGGGCGGCATCGTCGCTCTATCTCTACTTCTTCTATAACGAGATCGCCGGCCGTGTCGGTGCGCCGATCATGCAGGATTACGTCATCTCGGTGATCGGCCTGCTCGTGTTGCTCGAGGCGACGCGCCGGGCGCTCGGACCGGCGCTGATGATCGTCGCCACCGTGTTCCTCGCCTATACGTTCCTCGGCCCGGTGATGCCGGGAATCATCGCGCACAAGGGCAATTCGCTTGCCGAAGTGGTCAACCACCAGTGGATCACCACCGAGGGTGTCTTTGGCATCGCACTCGGCGTGTCCACCTCCTTCGTCTTCCTTTTCGTCCTGTTCGGCTCGCTGCTCGACAAGGCGGGAGCCGGGAATTACTTCATTCAGGTCGCCTTTTCGCTGATGGGGCACATGCGCGGCGGGCCGGCCAAGGCCGCCGTTGTCTCGTCCGCGATGACCGGTCTGATTTCAGGCTCGTCGATCGCCAACGTCGTCACGACCGGCACCTTCACAATTCCGCTGATGAAGCGTGTCGGCTTTTCGGCCGAAAAGGCCGGCGCAGTCGAGGTGGCATCCTCGGTCAACGGCCAGATCATGCCGCCGGTGATGGGCGCCGCCGCGTTCCTGATGGTCGAATATGTGGGCATCCCGTATTTCGACGTGGTCAAGCACGCCTTCGTGCCGGCGGTGATCTCCTATATCGCGCTTGTCTATATCGTTCATCTCGAAGCGATGAAGGCCAACATGCAGGGCCTGCCGCGCGCCTACGAGCCCAAGCCGCTGGTTGCCTGGCTAATCTCGCTCGCCTTCACCATCGCCGCGATCTGCGCCCTGTCCTTCGCCGTCTATTTCGGCATGGGCTGGATCCGCCCGGTGTTCGGCGATGCGGCCGGCTATGTCATTTTCGCCCTGCTGAGCGCAACCTATGTCGGGCTTCTCTATATCGCCTGCCGCGAGAAGCCGCTCAAGCTGGACGACCCCAACGCCCCGATCACCAAGCTGCCGCTGCCCGGCCCGACCATCCGTTCGGGTCTGCATTTCCTGCTGCCGGTGGTGGTGCTGGTCTGGTCGCTGATGGTCGACCGCCTGTCGCCCGGCCTGTCGGCGTTCTGGGCGGCGGCGTTCATGATCTTCATCCTGCTCACCCAGCGTCCGCTCGAAGCCATCTTCCGCGGTAACGGCGACCCTGCCGCCGCCGCCTCGCGCGGGGTCCGCGAACTGGTCGAGGGGCTCGAAGCCGGCGCGCGCAACATGATCGGCATTGGTATCGCCACCACGACGGCGGGCATCATCGTCGGCGCCGTCAGCCAGACCGGCGTCGGCTCGGCGCTCGCCGATGTGGTCGAGGTTCTGTCGCGCGGCAACATCCTCGCCATCCTGATGCTGACCGCCGTGCTGTCGCTCATCCTCGGGATGGGGCTGCCGACGACGGCGAACTACATCGTGGTCTCGGCCCTGCTCGCCCCGGTCATCGTGACGCTGGGCCAGCAGAACGGGCTGATCGTTCCGCTGATCGCAGTGCATCTGTTCGTCTTCTACTTCGGGATCATGGCCGACGTGACGCCGCCGGTCGGGCTGGCCTCGTTCGCGGCGGCGGCCGTCTCCGGGGGCGATCCGATCCGAACCGGGGTGGTGGCGTTCTTCTATTCGCTGCGCACCGCCGCGCTGCCGTTCCTGTTCATCTTCAACACCGACCTGCTGCTGATCAACGTGGACTGGCTGCACGGCATATTCGTCTTTGTCGTGGCAACAGTCGCGATGCTGCTGTTCGCGGCGGCAACCCAGGGCTGGTTCCTGACCCGCAACAGGTTCTATGAGTCGGTCCTGCTGCTACTGATCGCCTTCACCTTCTTCCGCCCCGGATTCTGGATGGATATGGTATCGCCCCCGTTCGAGGCAATGCCCCCCGCCCAGCTTGAACAGGCGCTGCAAGACACCCCCGCCGGACAGGACATCCGCCTGACGGTGAACGGCGTGAACAATGTGGGCGATGCGATCACCTTCACCGCACTTCTACCGGTGCCCGAGGGTGCGACCGGCGCCGACCGGCTTGCCGCCACCGGCATCACCTATGTCGAATCCGACGGCAAGGTGATGATCGACGATGTTGCCTTCGACAGCCCGGCACAGAAGGCGGGGCTCGACTGGGATCAGGAAATCGTCGCGGTTCTGGTGCCGGTCAGCCAGCCGTCCAAGTATCTGATGTACATTCCAACGTTGGTCGTATTGGGTTTCGTCGTCATGATGCAGCGCCGCCGGATAACACCGCAGGCAGCGGCTGCCTAACAGGAGTGTCCGCGATGTTCGACAACGTCCTCATACCCATCGATCTCAACCACCCCGGCTCATGGAAAAAGTCGCTTCCGATGGCCGCCGGGCTTGCCGGAAGCGACGGAACCCTGCACCTGCTCGGCATCGTTCACGAGACCGGCTCGGGGATGGTCTCCAGCTTCCTGCCATCCGATTTCGAGAATTCGGCCCTGAAGAAAATGAAGACGCAGATCGACGCGTTTCGCGACGAACACGTGCCCGAGAGTGTCCGCGTGAAGACCCATGTGGAAATCGGCCACGTCCCGGAGCGGATACTGGCCGCCGCCACCAAGGCACGGGCCGACCTGATCGTGATGGCCTCGCACCCGCCGGACGATCTCCGCTCGATGCTCGTCGGCTCGCACGCCGGCAAGGTCGTGCGCCACTCGCCGGTTCCGGTGCTCGTGGTACGCTGACGGCATCCCCGCCGGCACGGTACGAAAACGGCTCTATCTCGGGCGTCCGGGAGACTCTTTTCAAGGCCTTGAGCGCGGAGCCCGATTTCGAATACGTCCTTGTCGACGCGACGATCTGCAAGGCACATGCCGATGCGACCGCGCAAAAATGGGGCTTGAAGGCGCCGGCATCGGCCGTTCCCAAGGCGGTTTGACCACCAGGATCCACGCCGCGGTGGATGCGCTCGGGCTGCCCGTCCGGTTCACGATCACACCGGACAATGGGGCGACTGTCCGCAGGCACGCGGGATGATCGAAGGGCTCGAAGGCATCGGGCACCTCATCATGGATGCGGGCCATGACGCTGACCACCTGCGCCTGTTCATCGCACAAGATCCGGGCGCGACGACACAGATCAGGCAGAACCCCTCCCGAAGCGGAAGCAAGGGCATCGATTGGGCGCTCTACAAGGAGCGCCATCTCGTCGAATGCTTCTTCAACAAGATCAAACGCTTCCGAAGGATCGCCCTGAGATGCGAAAAGACACTCTCATCCTTCAAAGCCTTCGTCGATATCGCATGCGCAATGGCCTGGCTCGCCGAAATGCAGACGCCGCCTAGAACGGCATCAGTCTCCGGCCGAGGATCTGGCCCAGAGGTTGATATCTTCCTCGCTCGATACCGCGTCGATCTGGGCCAGTTCCGCATCGGTGAAATCGGGGTTGCCGAGCGCGCCCACGCAGTCGACAACCTGCTGCGGCCTGCTGGCCCCGATCAGCGCGGTGGTGATCCCGCCGCCGCGCAGAACCCAGGCAATCGCCATCTGGGCCAGCGTCTGGCCGCGGCGTTCGGCGATCGCGTTGAGCTTGCGAATGCTCTCGACCGCGCGCCCGGTCAGAAATTCCCGTTGCAGGGATTTGCCCTGCGCCGCGCGGCTTTCGGCGGGGATACCGCTCAGGTACTTGTTCGTCAGCATGCCCTGCGCCAGCGGCGTGAAGGCGATCGAACCGATGCCAAGCTCCGCGAGGGTCGTCTTCAGCCCGTCGTGTTCGATCCAGCGGTTGAGGATGTTGTAGCTCGGCTGATGGATGAGGCAGGGCACACCAAGACCGCTCAGGATCGCCGCCGCCTCGCGTGTCGTACGCGAATTGTAGGACGATATCCCGACATAGAGCGCCTTGCCGGCGCGGACGATATCGGCCAGCGCGCCCATCGTCTCCTCGAGCGGCGTATCCGGGTCGAACCTGTGCGAATAAAAGATATCGACATAGTCGATCCCGAGCCGCCGGAGGCTCTGATCGCAACTCGAGATCAGGTATTTCCGGCTGCCCCATTCACCATAGGGCCCGTCCCACATCCGGTACCCCGCTTTCGACGAGATGATCAGTTCGTCCCGGCAGCCACGGAAATCGGTGCGGAGGATTTCGCCGAACGCCTCTTCGGCCGAACCGATCGGCGGGCCATAGTTGTTGGCCAGATCGAAATGCGTGATGCCGTGATCGAACGCAGTGCGGCAGATATCGCGTTTGGTCTGATGCGGTGTGTCGTGACCGAAGTTGTGCCAAAGGCCGAGCGAGATTGCGGGCAGCAACAGCCCCGAGGCGCCGCATCTGTTGTAGGTCATCCGCTCATAGCGGGCGGGGTGCGGCAGGTAGGGCATGAGAAGGCTCCGGTCAGATCGGCGTTGGGCGGCACCCGCGCATCGGGTACAACAGCCACAAGGTCACATCCGGCCGGCCAGCGCAATTCGAACCTTGCACCCAAGGCCCGATGCAATCCGGCCGGGCACGATTCCGTAGTTCCGGCCGAAAGCGGGAGATTGCCCGCACCGGCATGTTTTTATGGATTCGGCACTGAAATCCCCATCCCGCCCGCATCCCGCGCTGTTCGGCGGGCAAGATGTCTCACATCAACGGCCATGAGACCTGAGCCGTTCGCAAGAGTCGGCAGTGCGGACAAAATTGTCGTTGCCTATTTTAGTCGGAACAGGACTTCGCGCTCTTCCGAGATATTGAGGTTATCCACAAAACCGACCTCGCGCGCGCCGCGCTTTTTCAGAAGCGAAAGCATGATCAGGTTTGAGGCTTCAGTGCTGCTGTAAAGCCGCAACCACTGCGGGCTCTCGGCAACCGCAGCGATCAGATCACCCCCGATGCCCTGTCCCCGGACGACCGCTGCGACACAAACGATTGAAAGCAACGGCCAACCTAAGAACTCGGTTGGCGCGACCTTGGCATACCCCACGACATCGCCCTGCCGCTCGGCGACCAACAGGTTGCCGTGCTGCATGTCGATGCGCCTGTCCCCCATGAACTCATCGAAAGTTCTCAGCGCGGAATAGTCGCTAATCTCGCAGGGCCTTATGACCGTCTTCTGCAGCATGAGTCCTCCAGCGATCGCATCATTATTCTCGGAGACATTGAATGCAATGACGCCTATGGGCGCAATGCCGTCTTCCGGAGGCGAGCATGGTCATTCGTCAGGGCCGCTGATATCGAACCGAACTCATACGTCCTGCCGGGCGATATCGGTCACCAGCACATCGACCACGAGATCGCCGAGCTGTTTTTTCCCTGCCTCGTCAAGCGCCTTGCGAAGCGGTTCCAGCTTGCTGTCCATGGTGAAATTGTCGTCGAACCCTCCGGCATTCGCATGATCGAACATCACGCGCAGAAATGCGTCGCGCAGCCTGGGTTCCTGCGAGTAGATCGCTTCGCTGCCGCCGGTGCGCGCCTCCAGCGAGAGCGAAATGACCACCATCGCCGACACGCGTCCCCTTGCCAGAACCGGCACGATGAACTGATTGTTCAGTTTGACAAATTCCGTGCCGGCGCTTGCGCTCGCGGTACCCGTCTCGTGGCCGTCCGGCGCGATTTCTCGATGGCCTTCCGCCGCCTGCTCTGAATGGCTGCCGGCGCTTGCCGTATCCGTGGCCCGGGGGGCGCCTTCGTGACCGGCCTCGTCCGCGGCCTCCCGCGTATCGGCGACTTCGGCCAGGTCAGGACGCAGCAAGGTTCCCGCGCCGGCGCCTATCCCCGCGCCGAACAGCGCGAGCACCACTGGAAGCAGAAATCGTTTCATATCACACCTCAGAACGGGATGAGGATATCCGCCACCTGCTGACCGTAGCGCGGCTGCTGGACATCAGTGATCTGCCCGCGCCCGCCATAGGAGATCCGCGCCGACGCAATCTTGTCGTAGGTTATCTCGTTGGTCCGCGTGATATCCTCGGGGCGCACATAGCCTGTGACGAGCAATTCACGAAGTTCGAAATTGACGCGAACCTCCTGACTTCCCTGTATTTTCAGGACACCGTTCTGCAACACCTCGACGATTGTTGCGGCGACCCGCAGGGTCAACTTCTCGCGTCGCTGAACCGAGCCGTCACCCTCGGACGAACTTGAGGATTTAGCCTCCACCGCAGCAGCCATGGAGGCGCCTTCGGGCAGGTGTTCGTCGATACGTTGCGGAAGCCCGAAGAACGACGGAACGCCCATCTTCTCACTGCCGCTGCGCGAGCGTTCGGTAGAATTGGATATCTCCGCCTTGTCGTCGATCTCGATCACCACGGTCAGGATATCACCCCTTTTCCCCGCCCTGCGATCACCGAGCAATGACGCCCGGTCCCTGCTCCAGAGCGACGCGGAATCGATGGCCTGTTCGGGACCGGCGCTCATGGGCAGCGGGGTTATCGACATCGCGCGATGTTCGTAAGTTCCTGAATTGGGTGTAAAATCAGGCCGCTTCCCCACATCTGCGACGCGCGCGCAGGATATGGGGAGCAGCAGAATCGCAACAAGGACGAGCATAGACCGCATCAGTTTTCCCCCGGAATGTACGTGCCGGCCCGCACCGCTCCGACAATCACGCGCCCGCTGGCGTCCACCTGGCCGGTAACGGTGGATTTCGACGCCAGATTCATCACGCGCACCAGGTCTCCGGCGCCGGCGCGCGACAGCGACCGCCCCTCGGTAACGATCGACAGGCCGCCCCGGTCGTAGATCAGCGGAACCGTCTGGTTTCGTTCGATCAGCGCCGGCGGGCCGACATCCGACGGCCGGATCGGGCGCCCCGCATACAGGGCGACCCGGGCTTCCATGCCGATCGCATCGCGCGGATCGCTCAGCGCGCCAACAACCTCGTCGGGCAGCACCGCAAGATCCGCCTCGGTCAGGATTGTCTTGCTGCGCACCGTCTGGCTTGCCACAAGCGTATCCGAGATGCCGATGCCGGGCGCCAGCATCGCAGCGCATATCAGGGCCGCAACACGAAGGATCATCTGATCTGTGTCGTCGCGCCGAGCATCTGATCGGCGGCCGTGATTACCTTGGCGTTCAACTCGTAGCCGCGCTGCGCCTGGATCAGTTCGGTAATCTCGCGCACCGCATCGACTGAACTGTCTTCGAGATACCCCTGGCGGGTGGTTCCGAGCCCCTCCTCGCCCGGCGTTCCCACCATCGGCGGACCCGAGGCGCCGGTTTCGAGGAAGAGGTTGCCGCCGATCGCCTCGAGCCCCTTCTGGTTCGGGAAATTCGCCAGCGTGAACTGGCCCAGTTCCTCCGCATCGACCTGCCCGTCGAAATAGGCGAAGACCTGCCCCTCGGAATTGATCGACAGGCTGCGCGCGTCGCTGGGAACGGTGATTTCCGGCGCAACGGGAAACCCGTCCGATGTCACGATCAGCCCGTCGCCGGTCAGCTTCAGCGCGCCGTCCCTTGTATAGGCCGACGTGCCCGACGGCAGCGTGACCTCGAGATACCCCGCCCCGTCTATCGCAATATCGAGATCCCCGCCGGTCGCCGACAGGGTTCCCTGCTCGGGATTGATGCTGACCGACGACGGCCGGACGCCAAGCCCGATCTGCACGCCGGTCGGCAGGATCGTGCCGTCCGCGGCATTGACCGATCCCGGCCGGGTCAGTTGCTGGTAGTGGAGATCGGCAAACTCCGCGCGGCGGGTATTGTAGCCCGTGGTGCTCATGTTCGCGAGATTGTTCGAAATGACATCGACCCGCATCTGCTGCGCGGTCATGCCCGTGGCGGCGATTCTCAGGGATTGCATGGGATCTCCGGCTTATCTTCCGAGGGTCTTGATGACATTGGTGAGCCGCTCGCCCTCGCGTTCGGCAAGGGCCTGGCCGAGTTCATAGGCCCGCTGCACCTCGATCATGCGGGTGATCTCGGCCACGGGGTTCACGTTCGACGCTTCGACGAAGCCCTGCAGGATCTTGCTGTCGGGCACCGGCTCGAGACCGTCCTGCGTCGCAATAAGCGCGCTGCCTTCGCGTTCGAGATCGGCGCCGTCGACGGGCCGCACCAGCGCAAGGCGCGCAAGCGGACGCCCACCGGCGCTGATCGTTCCGTCCGGCGCAACTGTCACCGCACCGGCATCGGGGGGCACGAATATCGGCGCGCCGCCCTCGTCGAGAACGAAATATCCGTCGGCCGTGACCAGATCGCCGGCATCGTTGGGCTGAAAGACCCCGGCCCGCGTCAGTCTTTCGCCGTTCGGAGTGCTCACCATGAAAAAGCCGTCGCCCTCGATCGCCAGATCGAAGGCACCGCCCGTCCGGTCCAGCGTTCCCTGCGACAGGTCGATGCGGCGTGCATGAGCCGCCGCCATCGAAACCGATTCACCGCCCGGCGCGCCGCGCGTGACATATTCCGTGAACACCACGCCTTCGCGGCGGAAGCCCGCCGTCGACATGTTCGCGATATTGTTGGCGATCGTTCCCATCTCGGCGAAAAGACCGACCTGGCGCGAAAGGGTCACATATCCTGAACTCATGTCTCAGACTCCCGCCACCAGCGGTACGATGCGACCGGTGAAGAACGATATCAGCGTCTCGCTCATGAACCCCATCGCCCCCCAGAAAACGACGACGATGGCCGCGAGTTTCGGAACGAAGGTCAGGGTCATCTCCTGGACCGAGGTAAGGGCCTGCAGCAATCCGACGGCCAGGCCGGTGACGAGGGCAACCGCAAGGATGGGAAACGAGATCGAAACGGCGATCCACAGACCCTCTCGCAGGGTATCGTAGAAAACGAACGCATCCATGGATCAGACGGGCATCCTGAGGATTTCCTGATAGGCTTCAACCACGCGATCACGCAGGGTCGCCGCAGTTTCGACCGCGAGTTCGGTCTGGGTCAGCGCCATCACCAGCGCATGTGGGTCGGACCGGCCGAGCATGGCCTCTTTCGAAACGGCCTCGCCCTCCGCAAGCGTGGAGGCGAAATCGTTCAGAACACGGCCGAGGATATCGGCTCCTGCCCCGGAGCCGGGTTCGGGCGCAACGGCGGGCTGGGCAGCCCTGTAGGCGCTCTGAACGAGCGATGCACCGATTTCCATTCTGGAATCTCCTTATTTCCGCAACAGTTCGAACAGGCTGGAGGCCATCTGCCGGGCCTGATCGAAGACCTTGAGGTTGGCCTCGTAGCTTCGCTGCGCCTGTCGGGCGTCGGCGATTTCGACCATGAGTTCGACGTTCGATCCCTCGTAATGACCGGTATCGTCGGCCATCGGATGCGAGGGGTCGTAGATCTGTTCGAGTCTGGACCTGTCGAGACGAACGGGGCCGGCTTTCACCAGACCGGTATGCTCCGCCCCGGTCCGGTCGATCTGGAAAGAGGTCAGCTTGCGGCGGAACCCGGGAGTATCGACGTTCGCAATATTCTCCGAAACGTACCGCAGGCGCGCGGATTGCGCCTTCATCCCGCTCGCCGAGAGCTCCAGGGTGCGGACAAGATCGCTCATTGTCCCGCCCTACCCGCGCCCCAGACCCGACCGGACAACCGACAGGCCGCTCTTGTAGATCGCCAGCGCCATCTCGTGCTGCTGGCGGATTTCGGCGATCTTCATCATCTCTTCTTCCAGCGAAACCGTGTTTCCGTTCGGCGCCGGGGAAGCACCGGAATATGCGATGTGCTGCGGGAAACCGGCCTCCGGCGCAACCGCGTGCCCCTTGCGCGTGGCGCGCATTCCGGCAGCCGGAGTATCGGCGGCGAGAAATTCGCTGAACTCCGCAATATCGACAGCACGATACCCTGGCGTGTCCACATTCGCGATATTCTGCGCGACCATCGCCTGCCGGGCACCGGCATTGCCGGCCAGCGCCTGAGCCATTTGCAGCACTTCCAGTCTGTCAATCACCTGGGTTTCTCCCGCAGCTTTCAATCATGACTTAACCTCGATTCGTTTAGAAACGGTTTGCGATGATCGGGAGAAGAAAATGACCGGTACAGGTGCGGGTGGTCTCGGTGCGCTCGGCAGGGAAATCATGTCTCTCAGACCGGTTCGCGCGGTCGGGCGGGTGGTGCGCGCCGGTCACGGAACCATCGAGATCGACGGCCTGGAAACGGATGCGGCGCTCGGCGATCACGTCTGCGTCGAAGCCGCGACCGGCGCCCTGCGGGGCGAGATCGTCGATCTGTCCGACAGGCGCGTGCTGGTTCTGCCGGACGGCTCCGGCGAAGGCGTCCGGATCGGCGATCCGGTCGTTCTGGAAGGGGCCGCGTCGATCGCGCCGGCGGATCACTGGATCGGGCGGGTAATCAACCCTTATGGCCAGCCGCTCGACGGGCGGCCGATTGCGCGCGGGCCGGTCGAACGCCCGCTGAAGAGCCTGCCGCCGCGCGCCACCGGGCGGCGGCCGCTCGGGCCACGGCTGGTAACCGGGCTGGCGGTTCTGGATACGTTGCTGCCGCTGGTGCGCGGCCAGCGGATCGGTGTGTTTTCCGGCTCGGGGGTCGGAAAATCGACCCTTCTGGCCAATCTCGCCAAGGGCGTCGATGCCGATGTCGCGGTTATCGCGCTGGCCGGCGAACGTGGCCGGGAGGTTCGCGAATTCGTCGAGGAAACGCTCGGCCCCGAGGGGATGAAGAAATCCGTCATCGTCGCCGCAACCTCGGATCAGCCACCCCTCGCCCGCCGCAGAGCGCTCTGGGCCGCCATGGCGATTGCCGAGCACTTCCGCGATCTTGGACGGCACGTCCTCTTCCTGGCGGATTCGGTAACCCGCTTCGCCGAAGCCCATCGCGAGGTTGCCCTCGCTTCCGGCGAAACCTCCTCGCTGCGCGGCTTCCCGCCGTCGGTCGCCCATCTGATCATGGCGCTGGCCGAACGATCCGGCCCCGGGCCACGGTCCTGCGAGGGCGATATCACCGCAATCTTCACCGTCCTGGTTGCCGGATCCGACATGGACGAGCCGATCGCCGATATCCTGCGCGGGGTCCTCGACGGGCACATCGTCCTCGACCGCCAGATCGCCGAACGGGGCAGGTTCCCGGCCATCGATCTGCTGCGCTCGGTATCGCGCAGCCTTCCCGGCGCGGCAAGCACGGCGGAAAACGAACTGATCAGACTGGCGCGCCAGCGGCTGGGAACCTACGACCGCGCCGAACTGATGATCCAGTCCGGCCTTTATTCGTCGGGAAGCGATCCGGAAATCGATGCCGCGCTCAAGGCCTGGCCCGCGCTCGACCGTTTTCTGGCCGAGCCGTCGCCGGACGGCCCGGAAACGGCCTTCCGCCGTCTGGCCGAATGCCTGTCAACGACGCTGCGGTAAGCAATGCGGTTCCGGGCGCGCGCTTCACCCGCAGGCGAATCGGGTTTGCATCGCCTGCCGCCGACCGCACACCATGGCAGCGGCCGCCCGTCGCGGTTCTGACCGACCGGGCGATCTAGCCGAGTTTCCTTGCCACGATCGCGTTCACCGCCTGCGGGTTGGCCTTTCCGCCGGTTGCCTTCATCACCTGACCGACGAACCAGCCGGCGAGCTTCGGGTTGGCCCGCGCCTTTTCCACCTGCGCCGGGTTGGCGTCGATGATCTCGTCCACCACCTTTTCGATGGCGCCGGTGTCGGTGACCTGCTTCATGCCGCGTTTCTCGACGATCTCGGCCGGATTGCCGCCCTCGCTGAACACGATCTCGAACAGATCCTTGGCGATCTTGCCCGAAATGTCGCCGCTGCCGATCAGGTCGATGATGCCGCCCAGTTGCGCCGCAGTGACCGGGCTCTGGGTGATATCCCGGTCGTCCTTCTTGAGCCGCCCGAACAACTCGTTGATGACCCAGTTGGCCGCCAGCTTGCCGTCGCGGTCCTGCGCCACCTCTTCGAAGTAATCGGCCGATTCGACCTCGGCGGTCAGTACGGTGGCATCGTATTCGGTCATGCCGAAATCGTTGACGAAACGTGCCTTCTTCTGGTCGGGAAGCTCCGGCAGACCGGCGGCGATATCGTCCACCCACGAGCGGTCGATTTCCAGCGGCAACAGATCGGGACAGGGGAAATAGCGGTAATCGTGCGCCTCTTCCTTGGACCGCATCGAGCGCGTCTCGCCCTTGTCGGGATCGTAGAGGCGGGTTTCCTGGATCACCTCGCCGCCGTCCTCGCGGATGGCGATCTGGCGCCGCGCCTCGAATTCGATCGCCTGCTGGATGAAGCGCATCGAGTTCATGTTCTTGATCTCGCAGCGTGTGCCCAGATGGGCGAAATCGCCGGTCTCGCGGTAGCGCTCGTAATCGCCCGGGCGGCAGACCGAAACGTTCACGTCGGCGCGCAGGTTGCCGTTCTGCATGTTGCCGTCGCAGGTGCCGAGGTAGCGCATGATCTGGCGCAGCTTGGCGACATAGGCGGCAGCTTCCTCGGGGCTGCGGATATCGGGGCGGCTGACGATCTCCATCAGCGCGACGCCGGTGCGGTTCAGGTCCACGAAGGACATCGCCGGATCCATGTCGTGAATCGACTTTCCGGCATCCTGCTCCAGATGGATGCGTTCGACCCGCACCAGCCGCGCCACCCCCGGCCCCATGTCGACCAGCACCTCGCCCTCGCCGACGATGGGGTGGTAGAGCTGGCTGATCTGATAGCCCTGCGGCAGGTCGGGGTAGAAATAGTTCTTGCGGTCGAAAGCAGAGAAAAGGTTGATCTCGGCCTTCAGCCCCAACCCGGTGCGCACCGCCTGCGCGACGCAGAATTCGTTGACGACCGGCAACATGCCCGGCATCCCCGCATCGACAAAGGAGACATTGGAATTGGGTTCGGCGCCGAACCGGGTCGAGGCGCCGGAAAACAGCTTTGCGTTCGAGGCGACCTGGGCGTGAACCTCCATCCCGATCACCAGTTCCCAGTCTTCCCGGGCCCCGGAAATGACCCTTGGCTTCGGGGCTTCGAAGGTGAGATCGAGCATCGCGTTACCTCGCTGGACGGAACCAGCCCGGCTTAGCCAAACTTTCCCGCCATTTCAACATCGCCGGCCGGACCCGGCCGCTGCGGCAGGATATTGGGCCCGTAAACCCGATGCCTGGTTCGCGCGACCCTCCGCCGATGCCACGCCCGAGGGAGATCGGGCAGCGGGAGCAGACTTGCGGCACTTGAGTTTCCTCAAGGATACTATTTGAAAAATTATTTTATATACATATTGTTACTGATTATTTTTAATCTTGCTAATGAGGTTTGCATCGGCGGTGTTCTGCCGGTTTTTCGGGCAATTCTCCTGCGCGCTTGTCGCAAGGGGAATTGTCGCTAAACGTCGGCCGGAACAGAAGCCTTCACGGAGACTGCCGATGCGAGCCCGCCTCGCGACGCTGAAAGTCATGCTTGTCGCCCTGCCGCTGGCGGTGGGAGCCTGCGCCACAACCGGTCCTGCGACCTCGGCCGACGAAGGGGCAACCGCCGCGACGGCCTCGTCCAAGACACCGACGAGCGCCTATTCCATGCGGTGGGATCACCGCCCCGAATCCGACCGCTGGACCAGCACCGCGGTATCCGCGCTGCGCACGCATGGCAGCGCGCTTCCGGCCACCGTGCCGCAGGATATCGAAAACTGGTGCCCGGGCTATGCCGATGCGAGCCAGGCAGAGCGCGAGGCGTTCTGGGTCGGCCTGATCTCGGCGCTGGCGAAATACGAAAGCACCTGGAACCCCGCAGCCGTTGGCGGCGGCGGGCGCTGGTTCGGTCTGGTGCAGATTTCGCCGGCGACCGCGCAATCCTACGGCTGTGCCGCCAAAAGCGGCTCGGCGCTCAAGGACGGCGCGAACAACGTGAGTTGCGCAATCCGCATCATGGCGCGCACGGTGACGCGCGACGGAGTTGTCAGCCAGGGCATGCGCGGGGTGGCCGCCGACTGGGGGCCGTTCCACACTGCCGCCAAGCGCGAGGACATGAAGGCCTGGACACGCAGCCAGCCGTTCTGCCAGCCCAAGGCCAAGGCCGCGCTGTCCAACCCGTTCCGCAACAAGCGCGACGGATAATCGCCGGGCTTTCCGGGGATCAGCCGGCCTGTGCCGCCATCCCCGGAATCACCCGCGCCCATGCCGGGATGTCCGCCGGATCCGCCCTTGCAATCACGTCCTCTGTATAGCGGTCGGCGGCATCCATGACGGTCTGGTAATTCCGCCAGCTCAGCAGATCCATGTTCGGCGGCATTGGCGGGCGCAGCAGGATCTCGTTGTCGGTCGCCTGCAATCTGCGGCTGAACTGGCTGGCCATCATGCTGCGCACCAGTGTTTCGGTGATCCCGGGCGCCCAGGAACGGGGCTTTTTGAACGGGTTGACCAGATCGCGCAGCATGTCCCACCGTCCTGGCAGATCGTCATAATCCAGATCGGCGCGACGCTCTTTCCAGCGTTCGAGCGATGAGATCACGTTTGGCCCGGTCTTGATCTGCCGCATCTCGCCGACCGGCAGGTTATCGAGCATTCCGCCATCGACGAGGATGGAACCATCCTTGCCCAGATAGGGCGGCAGCACGCCGGGTATCGCCGACGAGGCGCGGATAGCGATCCACAACGGGCCGGTGCGCATGATCTCGGTGGCGTTGGTGGTCAGGTTGGTTGCCACGGCGAAATAGGGCAGCCAGAGATCCTCGATCCTCACGGCGGTGAAGTGCTTTTTCAGCAGCTCATCCAGCCGGACGTGATCGATCAGGGCGTATTTCGGAACCGTCGCGCGGCGGAGCGCGCCGTTGCGGACGAAGATGTCGTCGACACGCACGCCGATCTCCTGCGTGTCCATGCCCAGAACGAAGGCACCGGTCATCGCGCTGCCGGCGCTGGTGCCGCCGACAATGTCGAACCGCCCACCGGCGCGCGAGAACGCCGCCCAGACACCGGCATGGGCCGGGCCGAAAGCGCCACCACCCGAGCAGACAAGCCCCACCGCCGTTCCGTTGACGAACCGCGCCACGCGCCTGATATCCTCGTTGTCCGCGAGCGCGACATGATGATGCATGCGAACCGGGCGACTGGCCAGCCATTCGGCGGTTCCGCTGACAGAAATGCGCCGCGCGGGATGTACCAGCATCAGCCGCCGCTGGGGCTGCGGAACCTGTTCGAAGGCAAAGGATTCCATCGCCGATAGCCCGGGCGGCGGGTCGTCTGCAGTACCGATCAGCAGCACCTCGTCGGCGTGCCGGAGGATGGCGCGGGTCCAGTCGCCATCGGCGGGATCGGGTACGTAGAGCGTGACCCCCTGGGGGTTTTCGTTGGCGCAGAACCAGGCGATGGCGTTCGGGCTGCCGGGCGGGGTGCGCCCCATTTCGCGCAGGTAGACCTCGTGGGTTATCACCCGGATCGGCCTGTCGACGGCCAGCGCCGAGGCAAGCCTGGAAATGATCGTGTCGACGGGAAAGGCATCGCCGGTCGCCAGGGGCACGATCGTTCGCGGCGACGGGTCGGGGCGTTTTTCGTCCGAGAGCAGCTTGTGGCTGTTGGCGATACGGCCCGAAAGCTCGGTGGTGATCGCGTCGCGCAGCCGGGGAAATTCGTCGCACAGCCGGTCGTAATCCTCGCGGTTCAGCCGGAATACCAGCGAATCCCGGCTGGCCGTCACGGTTGCCGTTCGCGGAACACCAGTAAAAAACGCGATCTCGCCGATCACGCTGCCCGAATCGACATCGCCCAGCGAATGCCCGTCGCGCTCGACGCGGAAGCGCCCGGCGGCGATAAAGTAGATCTCCGACGACGGGCTGCCCTGCCGGATCAACCGTTCGCCGCGCATGACCCGCACCCTTTCGAGGCGGCTCTGAATGTCGCGCGATGATAGAATGTCGAGCAGCGACTCGTGCATGGATGAATGCTCTAACCTGAACCTGACAATGACGAGGCCACGCGGGATGCGCGGCTCAGCGATCGACGGCAAACTAGTCAAGTATGCCGGGCAAGTCCATCTGTCGCGCCGGTCCGGCCGGATTTGGGGCGGCAAACCGCCCGATAGCCCGCGCGTGCCACCGGGTGGCGGCGAATCAGGCCGACAATGTCGTGCGGACCCAGCGCGGCCGGCGCGTCATCTCGGCCAGCGAAACAGTCGGCGCATGGCGCCCGCCGAGCCGCAGGGTCTGCGCCTTCATCTCCTCGATGGCCTCGGCCGAGCTTGCCGGCAGCGACTTGGCGGGGATCGGACGGCCGAAATTCAGCCGGTAGGGCTGGCGGTCCTTGTTCAGCGTCTCGTGGAACAGCGTGATATCCCGCAGGCTCGGGTGGATCAGGTCGAACATGTAGAACAGCGCCGAATTGCGCGCCCGCACGTTCACCGGGATCACGTCGAGGTCGAATTTTCGCGCGATCATCGCCGCCGAGGCCATCCATTCGCGCTCGTGCAGCTTCAGCCAGCGCCGTTTCGCCAGGCGCCCGGACGGGAAGATCACGCCGATCCGGCCGGCCTCGATCGCCTTGCGGGTATAGGCCATGGTCTCGCGAGTCTTGGCGTGGCTGCGTTTTTCGACCCGCCATTCGACCGGGGCGATCATGGTTTCGAGCTGCGGAACCACGCGCAGGATGTCGGAATTGGCATAGAAGAACGGATCGGCCCGCCGCTTGGTAAGGGCGTGCCACATGATGATACCGTCGGCGATACCGGTGGGGTGATTGGCCACAATCAGCGCCGGCCCGCTCTGCGGCACGTTTTCGAGCCCCGAAATCTGGACATCGCGGGCGATCAGCTTGGCCATGTGGTTCATGATCACGTCGGCGGGTTCGTTCCTGAGCTGGTTGCCGAGCGCGATGGTGTCGTCGTAGCTGAGCACGCGGTTTAGAAGCCGGTGCGCGTTGCGGCTGACAAAACTGTCCGAGAACAGCCAGTTGGCGCGCTCGCGGATCAGGGGATCGATTCTCGCGCGCATGTCGCCCTGCACACCGCCACCGAAGGCTGCGGGCGCCTGAACATGATTCATCTGATTCTCCGCCCCATGGTTTGACGCATTCAGACAGCGCTACAGCCACAACTTAACAGCTTGATAACGGCTCGTCACGCCCCGCCGGGTCCTGTGCGTTTCTCCGCCGGGCCGGCCTGCCGCACCGGTCGCGGCGGCGGCGGCGGGCAACGTTTCCGTCGCCCCGGAACCGGCGGTGGTACCCTCAGTGATCGAGGATGCGCGTAACGATTTCCCCGGTATTGCGGCTCAGCCCCGGCGTGGCGGCAAGCCGTTCGAGGTTCTCGCGCATCAGCGCCCGCCGGTCGGCATCGTAGCGGTGCCAGGTCTCGAACGGAGTTGTCATGCGGGCCGCTGTCTGCGGATTTACCGGATCGAGGCGGATCAGCCAGTCGGTCACCAGCGCATAGGAGGCGCCGCTCGGGTCATGGAAACCCGCCGCGTTCGCCGCCAGCCCGCCGATCACCGAACGGAACCGGTTGGGGTTCTTCCAGTCGAAATCGGCGTCTTCGGTCAGGCGGCGAACCGTGGTGGCCGCCGCTTCGGGCCGGGCGCGGCCGGCCTGCACGCCAAACCAGTTGTCCATCACAAGCCGGTTGCCCTGCCATTGCCGGCGGAACGCCGCCAACGCCTCCTCCGCCCGCCCGGTTTCCACCAGGCAGGTCAGCGCGCCGAACTGCTCGGTCATGTTGTCGGCGGTGGCGAATTGCGCAGCGGCCCGTTCGCCCTCGTCGAGCAGCGACAGATAATCCAGCGCCGCCTGACGCAACGCGCGGCGACCGGCGCTTGCGGCGTCGGGCGAATAGGAATCGCCGCGCGCCCGCAGCGCGTCGTAGAGGCCACCCAGCGTGTCACCGATCTGCCCGGCAACGGCACGGGCGAGCGCGCGGCGCGCCGCGTGGATCTTCCACGGATCGGGCGTGACCCCGGCATCGAACAGGGTCTGCGCCATGTCGTCTTCGCCCGGCAGGCGGAGGGCCAGGGCGCGGAACGCCGGATCGAGGCTTTCGTCGCCCGCCAGCGTGTCGAGCGCATCGAGGAAGGCCACCGGCGGCGCGGCCGCTTCGATGACCATCCGCGACAGCACGTCCTGGCCAGCGCGCGCCCGGCCTCCCACCTGTTGAAGGGATCGGTGTCGTGGGCCAGAAGGAAGGCGCGCTCGCCGGCGCCGACCTCGCGCTCGAGGATCACCGGCGCCGAGAAATCGCGCAGGATCGACGCCACCGGCCGGGCGCCCAGCCCCTCGAAAGCAAAGGTCTGTTCCGCACCGGTCAGTTCCAGCGTCCGGGTCGGAACGATCTCGTCGCCGTTGGGCGACAGAAGACCCACCGACACCGGAATGACCATCGGCGCCTTGTCGGGCTGGCCGGGAGTCGGCGGAACGAACTGGGTAAGCGTCAGGCGGTAGGTGCCGTTTTCAAATGCCTCGCTGACGCCGACGCGCGGCGTGCCCGCCTGCGAATACCATAGCCTGAACTGGCTCAGGTCGCGCCCGGTCGTGTCCTCGAAAACTCCGAGCCAGTCCTCGATGGTGCAGGCCTGCCCGTCGTGGCGGGTGAAATAGAGATCGAGCGCCCTGTAATAATCCTCGTCCCCGACCAGCCGCTTCAGCATGCCGATCACCTCGGCGCCCTTTTCGTAGACGGTGGCGGTATAGAAGTTGTTGATCTCGACAAAGCTCTCGGGGCGGACCGGATGGGCAAGCGGGCCGTTGTCCTCGCGGAACTGGCGGGCGCGCAGCATGAGGACATCTTCGATCCGCTTCACCGCGTGGCTGCGCATGTCGCCGGTGAACTGCTGGTCGCGAAAGACCGTCAGCCCCTCTTTCAGGCAAAGCTGAAACCAGTCGCGGCAGGTGATGCGGTTGCCGGTCCAGTTGTGGAAATACTCGTGCGCGATGACGCTCTCGATACGTTCGTAGCTGGCATCGGTGGCCGTATCCGGACTGGCGAGCACCAGCGCCGCGTTGAAGATGTTGAGCCCCTTGTTTTCCATCGCGCCCATGTTGAAATCGCTCACCGCAACGATGTTGAAGACATCGAGATCGTATTCGCGGCCATAGACATCCTCGTCCCATTTCATCGACCGCTTGAGCGCGTCCATGGCAAAGGCGCATTTGCCCTCGTCGCCGGGGCGCACCCAGATGTTCAGCGCCACCTCGCGGCCCGAACGGGTGGCGAAGCTGTCCGGATGGGCGACCAGATCGCCGGCAACCAGCGCGAACAGGTAGGCGGGCTTTGGCCAGGGATCGGCCCATTCCGCCCATCCCGCGCCACGTGCGACAGGATTACCATTCGACAGAAGCACCGGCATGGCGCTTTCGATCCGCACGGTGAAGGGCGCCATCACGTCGGGGCGGTCGGGGTAGTAGGTGATGTGGCGGAAACCTTCGGCCTCGCACTGGGTGCAGAACATGCCGCCGGACATGTAGAGCCCTTCGAGCGCGGTGTTCGCGGCGGGATCGATCTCGACCTCGGCCTCCCAGACGAAGGGGGCATCGGGCACCTCGCAGGTCAGCCCTTCGCCGGTCAGTGTCGGCGTCACCTCGTTTCCATCGACAGCCGCCCGGACCAGCCGCAGATTCCGACCATGCAGAAAGAACGGGCCGTCCGCACGTTCGGGGTTGGCAGAGAACGCGATCCGCGAAATCACGCGGGTGCCTTCCGGCGCAAGGCGAAAGGTCAGGTGGACGGATTCGACCCGGTGGGTAAAGGGCGCGTAATCGGCAAGGCGGACAGTTTGCGGTGCGGTATCGGTCATCGCGGGGCTCCATGCGGTTGCCCGCTACCTATGCAGCGCAGGAGCCTCGCGCAACCGGGGTAAGTCGCCGGCCCGTCACCAGTCTCCGTCTCCGTGTCATGCAACTGTAATGCTAGCTTCGGAGAGTGCCCTTCTATTGGCCAGCCAGGAGGCTCGGACAGGACGTTTGCGCGCCGCTTCAGGGAAGACGTGCCGCCGCGACGATGGGGCCCGGCCCGGCCTGTTGCAGCAGCACCGCAGCCGCATCATCGTCAGGTACGGGCACCTTCATGTCGAGCGGCTCGGCCGGGCTCCAGTCGCCGATCACATCCCAGGATGTCACGATGTTAGAATAGCTCACGACCTTGCCCGCGTTCTCGCCGCGTTCGATCTCGACCACGCGTTCCGGAATGTAGCGGACAAGCTGGATGGTCAGCGGCGCGGTGGCATGTACCATGGACGGTGCCGAGATCCAGACATCGCCGCCCTCGCGCGTGACCGTCAGCGCAACCGGCGGCGCGGCTTCCGAACGGTCCATGACCGCCTCGGCCACCTCCATCGGGCGGGTTCCGACGATCTGGTCGCGCCCGTCCACCACCATCTGGGGGGTATAGATACTGCGGCTGCCGGCAACCCGGGCATAGGCCTTCTGCCGTTCGGTGTTCTCGGGCCGGGCGAAGGTATCGGCCCAGCCGATGTAATCCCAGTAATCGACATGCAGCGCCAGCGGCAGCACATCGTCGCGCAGCGCCAGCTTTGCCAGCAGCGCATCCGCCGGCGGGCAGGAAGAGCACCCCTGCGAGGTGAACAGTTCGACAACCACGAGGTTGCCGCTCTCGGCGCATGTCGGCAGCGGCTGGGCCAGCAGCGCCCCCCCGGCCACAAGACCGGCAATCAGCTGAGTCACTTTCATCGGCAGACTTTCCGTAGCAGCACGCGATTGTCTTAGCTCGGCCCCCCTGCAACAGCCAATCAACAACCCGTGGGATTGTCGTAACCGCCCTGCCGCGCCCCTGCCGGAAAGGACAGCCCCGTTTCGACCACCTTCAGCCAGCCGGCTTCTGCCCGTCGGGATGGTAGATGCCGCGGTACGGATCCCGTATCCCGCCAACCCCGTATCTGTTGTTCCAGTCCTTGGGGATGCCGCCGCTGGCGCGTTCGTATTCGTCGGCGGGCATGCGGGCCATCACCGGGCGCATCAGGTCGCGCACCTCGGATCGCGCCTTGACGCCGAGCTTGCCGGAGAGGGATTCGACCCAGGCGCGCACACGATCCTCGGACACGTCGAGGCAGACCGAAATCTCGTGGTTGCTGCGGTTGTCGAGCACCATCTGCAGGGCGACATGCTCGGCCGGCGTCATATCGTGCAGCGCCGCCACCAGCCGTGGCGGAATGCCCGCCGCGATGGAGCCGATCGCATCGAAGATACCGAGCGAGCGGTCCACCTTCGCCTCGATGCGCGCCAGGATCGCCAGCGCATCCCGCAGCCCCGCCTCGAGCGCCGCGAGCCGTTTCTCTGTGTCCTTGCCAGAACCATCGGTCATGTCGTGTCGTCCGCTGATTGCCATGAACGTCTTTTCGGCCATGAAGCCGGCGCTGGCAATCCCCCGCCCGTCCGCACAAGGCAGCGGCATCGAAGATTGCCCTCTGTGCGCCGCCAGGAGACGGAAGGGAGCCCCTTGCAACATCGGTGCAGCGCCCCCGCCGCACCCATGTATCACGACAGGGCGCGCCTCAACGCAGGCACCGCCCGCAGGAGCGTCAGGTCGAGCAGCAACACCACCGCGATTGCGATCCCCGCCATCGGAAACAGGATGCCGAGGAGGACGACCAGCGCGGCCGCGCCCTTCCACAACGGTGCGTCGCGCGGCTTCGGCGGCGCGGCGATGCGCCCGGCACCGGCCGGGCGGCGTTTCCACCACATGATCAGGCCGGACAACGATACAACGACCACCGACAGGCAGACGGCGGTGTTCAGGACCAGGTTCCAGACCCCCATGTCGCCC
>NZ_JBKEAE010000191.1:0-12532 GCF_047971885.1 Tropicimonas sp.
CGGTCATGCGGTATCCAACCCGCGCATCAGAGTGTGATCTACCGTCGTCTGAAAGGCTCTACCCCCAGCCATGCGCGCTGCATCGCGAAAACCCCGGCGTCGAAACCGGCGCCGAGCCATCGCACCGCGCGAAAACCTTGACAAACGAACATGAGAGGAACCCCACATGCCCCGATCTTGCACCACCAAAAGGATGCGCGGAAACCGGACGGATACTTCGATCCAGCGATCCGGAAAATCATTTACAGTTGCCTTGCCTTGCGCAGCGCCATTGAAATCATTGAGATTTTTTCGCCGCGATTCTGCCCCAAGCCCCCAACACAGCCCCAAGCCACCCCAGCGGTATCAAACCCGCTGAAATCCACCCTCCACAACCAACTGAAAACAACCTTTCTTTTTTCGAAGGCGGTTCAAACCGGCTGAAAGCCGTCACCCGGATGCTGTGGCGCCATCCGCTGGGGGTGCCCATCCGCGCCGGTTGGCGTTGACCCGAAGCCGGTTCCGGTTGCGGCTTGTCCGAACGGCAAATCCGCCATGCTTTTCACCCCGTGGCGAAGTTTTGGTGTTACAATTGCCTTGCGGGCGCGTATTTACATACCAACACGAGGTAGGACATGCGCGATCTGAAAATCCCCGGCGAACGCCACCCGGAAAAGGCCCACCGGCCGGATAATGCCCAGCCGAAAAAGCCCGGATGGATCCGGGTCCGGGCGCCGGGCGGCAAGGGTTATGCCGACACACACAAGATCATGCGCGAGAACGGCCTTTCGACTGTCTGCGAGGAAGCGGGCTGTCCGAATGTCGGCGAATGCTGGTCGCACGGCCACGCGACCATGATGATCATGGGCGAGATCTGCACCCGTGGCTGCATGTTCTGCAACGTCGCCACCGGCCGGCCGAAGGCGCTGGATGTTTTCGAACCCGGCCGGGTGGCGCATGCGGTGCAGAAGCTGGGGTTGCGCCACGTGGTCATCACCTCGGTCGATCGCGACGATCTGGAGGATGGCGGAGCCGAGCATTTCGCCCAGACCATTCGCGCCATCCGTCACCGCTCGCCCGAATCGACCATCGAGATCCTGACGCCCGACTTCCTGAAATGCGATCCGTCCGTTCTGGAGGTGGTGGTCGAGGCGCGGCCGGATGTGTTCAACCACAATCTCGAGACCGTGCCCGGACTCTATCCGTCGGTCCGGCCCGGCGCGCGCTATTTCCATTCGCTGCGCCTGCTCCAGCGGGTGAAAGAGATCGACCCGGCGATGTTCACCAAGTCCGGGATCATGGTCGGTCTGGGCGAGGACCGGCAGGGTGTATTGCAGGTGATGGACGACATGCGCTCGGCCGGGGTCGATTTCCTGACTGTCGGGCAGTATCTGCAGCCGACGCCCAAGCATCACGCGGTCGAACGGTTCGTCACGCCCGACGAATTCAAATCCTACGAAAAGGCGGCCTATGGCAAGGGGTTCCTGATGGTCTCGGCAACGCCGTTGACGCGGTCCTCCTACCATGCGGGCGACGATTTCGCGCGGCTGCGCGCGGCACGGCTGCGGCAACTGGGCCGCGCGTCGGACCCGGTGTCGTGACCCGGCCGGGGCGGTACGGCCACACCGGTCAGTCCGGCGGGCGCCAGCTTCTCTTGCTGCGCCCGATACGCGCCTGATAAACGCCGTCGTGCCGGCGCAGGAATTCGCCCAGCCCGATGGTTTCCTCGTGCGGCACATGGTGCGACATGGCGTCGAAAAGCGTTACCTTCTTCACCAGTGGCGCATAGCCGATGACCGCCAGCGTGTGGTTTGCGGTGGTGACAACGGTGGCGCGCCTGTGGGACTGCTTGAAGAAGCCGTGCAGCTTGTTCAGTTGCGCCTTGCGGCCGCCAACGCGTTTCCCCGTTGACCATCCGTCGAACTGTTCCTGATCTTCCTCGCCCGGCGGCGCGTCGAAGGATGCAAGCTCGGGGTCGCGGAACACCGTGAAATCGGCTGCGACGACACGGCCTGTCTGCGGGTGAACGCGGTGCTTGAAGCGGATGCAATCGTAATCGGCGACGAAATCCTCCATGATCCGTTCGACCGACAGCGGGGTTGCCGAATATCCCGCCCAGAAGTTGAGGTTCTGGTAGTCGAACCTGCACCGGTAGGCGACATAGGCCTTCTCGATATAGGGGGCATATCCTTCGCTGGCGGTCGTGTGACAGTAGCGGGCGGAATAGTCGTCGCCGAGATAGAGCCGCGGCGTGACCTCGACCGAGCGGTGTTGAAACCGCACACGCACCACCTTGTCCACCGGAAACGCCGTGTTCGGCGGGTTGATCGGGGTCTGGTACCACCATGCGCGAACCGGCGTCGCCAGTTGGCGGACCGTGACCATCGCGCGCAGCATTTCCGGCTGGGCATGGGCCATCGCGGCGATCAGCGCGGGGATCGGGCAATTGGTGACGCCGCGCTGGCGTAGCGTGTCGGGCTTCAGCGCGGTGAACAGACGGTGGGACAGATCGGTGGTGGCGTAGACGTGTTTTCCGTCGATAACCGGTTCGCTGATTTCGTAATCCAGTGCAACCATGTAACCCCCTGTACTCGAAATCCGGACGTTGGCCGTGCGCGCCGCCTGAAAATCAACCAGCAAAAATTACGTAACGGCAATATTAGCGAAAACCGGTCTTTCGTTCAAGAAAAGGCGGTCAGCCCGCCGGGGCCGGCTCCTCGTCGATGAAGCGGACAGCGCCGATGAAGGGCAGGTTGCGGTTACGCTGCGCAAAGTCGATGCCATAGCCGACAACGAACCTGTCGGGGATCTCGAATCCGGTCCAGCTTGCCTTGATGTCCACCTCGCGCCGTGCCGGCTTGTCGAGCAGGCATATGGTTTCCAGCCGTCGCGGCTTGCGGGCGCCCAGAAAGGCGGTGACCCGTTCCAGCGTATGGCCGGAGTCGATGATATCCTCGACCACCAGCACGTCGCGCCCTTCGATCTGGCCGCGCAGATCCTTGAGGATGCGCACCTCGCGGCTCGATTCGGTCGCGTTGCCATAGGACGACGCTTCGAGGAAATCCACCTCGACCGGCAGGTCGACCTCGCGAACCAGATCGGCGATGAAGATGAACGAGCCGCGCAGAAGCCCGACAACGACAAGCTTTTCGGTATCGGAAAAACGTGTCTCGATCTCGCGCGCAAGCTCTTCGATGCGGGCCGCGATCAATTTGGCGGATATCAACTGGTCGATGACGTATGGTCGCGACAAGAAATTGCTCCCCTTGATCTTGCGGCCCAAGTCTATGACATGTGGCGCCGACCCCGAAACTGAACCAAAGGGCCGGACACCGCAAGATGATGACCCATACCGACAAGCGCATCATGCCGTTCACCAGCAAGCAGATGTTCGATCTGGTGGCCGATATCCGGTCGTATCCGAAATTCCTGCCATGGATGGTCGCGGCGCGTATCCGCAGCCGGCACCGGGAAGGGAACGCGATTGTCGAGATCGTCGAGATGCTGATTTCGTTCAAGGTATTCCGTGAAAAATTCGGTACCCGCGCGACCATGCGCGAGGATGCCGGGACCATCATCAGCGAACTGATCGACGGACCGTTCAAGTTCCTGATCTCGAAATGGGCCTTCCGCGATGTCGAGGGCGGTTGTGAGGTCGATTACCATGTGGAGTTCGAGTTCAAGAACCGGATCCTGCAAAAGGCCGCCGGCATGTTCTTTGCCGATGCGCAGAGGAAGATCATGGGCGCCTTCGAGAAGCGCGCGCAGGAACTATACGGTGGTGCCACCGCCTGATGTACCGCCCGTCCGGTCCGGCGCCGGCCGGTTGAGCCTGTCGCGCGGCGGGCGGGCCTCGTCCAGTCCGGCGATCAGCAGTTCGAGCGCGTGATTGACCGCGGACTGGCGCACTGCCACCCGGCCGAGCGCGCCGAAATCGACTGTCTTGGTTACCGTCAGGTGCCCCCTGCGGGCGACGCCGAAGCAGACCCGCCCCTCGGGCTTGCGCTCGCTCCCCCCCGGGCCGGCAATACCGGTCACCGAAACCGCCAGATCGGCCTCCGAGCGGGCGAGCGCGCCATCGGCCATCTCGCGCGCCACCTGTTCCGAGACCGCGCCGTGGGTTTCGAGGCTTTCCCGGCGCACCCCCAGCATCTGCCGTTTCGCGGCGTTGGAATAGGTGACGAAGCCGCGGTCGAATACGTCCGAGGCGCCGACGATCTCGGTGATCGCGCCGGCGACCAGCCCGCCGGTGCAGCTTTCCGCCGTGGCGACCCGCAGCCCTCTGGCGCGCGCCTTGTCGAGCAGCGTCTCGGCGCTGACAACGGCGATCTCGGCATCAGGGCGGGGATCGGCGGGCAGGTGCGCATCGCTCATTGCATCAACCATCCGTGCGATATCGCGGCGGCGGCCGAAACCACAATCGCCGCCATGATGCCGGCGATCACATCGTCGAGCATGACGCCAAGAGCGTCGTGCCGCCGGTCGGCCCACGAGACCGGCCACGGCTTCCAGATGTCGAACAGGCGGAAGAACAGAAAGGCGCCGATCCAGCCCGGATAGGGAAAGATCCACGGCGCCACCCCGGCGTGCCAGAGCCCGGCCGAAAGCGGCCAGAGCGCGAGCCATTGACCCGCAACCTCGTCGATGACGATTTCCGAAGGATCCGGATCCGGTTCCGGTCCGCCCGCGATAACCGCCGCCGTTGCCCGCCAGCCGGCGAGAAAGACGACCAGCGTTGCCGCCGCCAGCGCCGGAAAGCCACCGAGCCCGTGAATCAGCCAGGCGACGGGGATGGCCGCCGCCGAGCCCCAACTGCCGGGAGCGGGGCGCAGCAGCCCGACGCCGCCAAAGGTGGCGACAAGCCGCGCGGCCGTCATCGGTCGGCCACACATTGCGATACCAGCGTCGCCGTGGCAAGGGCGGCGATCCCTTCCTCACGGCCGGTGAAACCCAGCCTTTCCGATGTGGTGGCCTTGACCGATATCCGGTCGGTTCCGGTGCCGAGAATGGCAGAGAGCGCCGCGCGCATCGCCCCGGCATGGGGGCCTATCTTCGGGCGTTCGCAGACCAGCGTGCAATCGACATTGGCGATGGCATAGCCGCGTGCTGCACACAGACCGGCGGCGTGACGCAGGAAAATCTCGCTCGCCGCGCCCTTCCACTGTGGGTCTGACGGAGGGAAGTGGCGACCGATGTCGCCCTCGGCCAGCGCGCCATAGATTGCGTCGGTGATCGCATGCATGCCGACGTCGGCATCCGAATGACCCTGCAGGCCACGCCCGTGCGGCACGGCGACGCCGCACAGCATCACATGATCGCCGGGCCCGAACCGGTGCACGTCATAGCCGTTGCCCAGTCTTACATCCATCTGCTTCCCTTCGCTCAGGATACGCTCGGCACGGGCGAAACAGCCCGGCAGCGTGACCTTCAGATTGTCTTCGTGGCCTTCAACGATGGCCACATCCAGCCCGGCCGCCAGTGCCACCTCCACATCGTCGGCGGCTCCGCCGGGGTGAGCGGCATGCGCGGCGCGAATCGCGGCCAGATCGAACCCCTGTGGTGTCTGGGCGCGATACAGGTTGTCGCGCGGGGTGGGGGCGCCGACATTGCCGCGCTCGCCACGCCACAGCGCGTCGGTGACCGCCAGCGCCGGCGCGGCCCCGTCAGAGGTTCGAAGCGCCGAAAGCACCCGGTCGATGACTTCCGCCGGTACCAGCGGGCGGGCGCCATCGTGGATCAGGACGTGACCGATCCCATCGGGCAGCGCCGCCAGCCCGGCGCGAACCGAGGCGTCGCGGCTCGCGCCGCCGAAGACCCGCGCCACATCGCCGGGCAGTACCGCCTCGGCCAGCGCCGAATCCTCGGGCGAAATCACCACGACGATACTGTCCACCGCCGGATGGGCGCGAAATTGCTCAACCGCGCGCGCCAGGACCGGCTTTCCCGCAATCTCCTGATATTGCTTTGGAACCGGTCCACCAGCGCGAACGCCGCGCCCGGCGGCAACGATCACCGCCGCGACGCGCGGAGGGAGATTGGAAATGGCGCTGCTTGCATCGGTTCCGGTCATGGGGATCCGTCTAGTGCGTGACTGCGTTCAGGGCAACGGGCAAGCGGAAGCGGCGGAATTCTGCACAAATATTGGGCGCCTCGTGTCCCGATGGCTTGCGGGGGGTCATTTGACCTTGGAGCGGCCGGTCCATTCGCGCTACCAGAAGCCTGGATGCACAAGGATTGAGCAATTGACGGTTTGCGTGGCAGATATCGCGCTCAGCCCCCCGGTTCTGCTGGCTCCGCTTGCCGGGATCACCGACCTGCCGTTTCGCCGGATGGTGGCGGGATTCGGCGCCGGGCTCGTCGTGTCGGAAATGGTGGCCAGTCAGGAGATGGTGCAGGCCAGGCCAGGCGCGCGCGCCAGGGCCGAGCTTGGCCTTGGCGACGGCAAGACAGCCGTCCAGCTTGCCGGGCGAGAAGCGCACTGGATGGCCGAGGCGGCGCGCATGATCGAAGCCAACGGTGCGGCGATCATCGACATCAACATGGGCTGTCCGGCCCGCAAGATCACCAGTTCCGGCGGGACGGGCGCCAGCGGCTCGGCGCTGATGCGTGATCCGGACCACGCGCTGACGCTGATCGAGGCCGTGGTGGGCGCGGTGTCGGTTCCGGTGACGCTGAAATGCCGGCTGGGCTGGTGCGACAGCAGCCGCAATGCCGCCGATCTCGCCCGCCGGGCCGAAGCCGCCGGGGTGCGCATGATCACGGTCCACGGCCGCACGCGCCAGCAGTTCTACAGCGGCCGGGCCGACTGGGCAGCGATCCGCGAGGTGCGCGAGGCGGTCTCGATCCCCGTCATCGCCAATGGCGATATCGTCGATACCGACAGCGCGCGCGCGGCGCTGGCCGCTTCGGGCGCCGATGGCGTGATGGTGGGGCGGGGGGCGCAGGGGCGGCCCTGGCTGCTGGCGGCGATCGCGGCCGCTCTGGTCGGCGCGCCCCGGCCGGACGTGCCCGAGGGTGCCGCGCTAGGGGAACTGGTGAAGGAGCATTATCAAGGCATGATCGCGTTCTATGGCTCGCATCTTGGCAACCGGATGGCGCGCAAGCATCTCGGCTGGTACCTGGACCGTGCCGGCGACCCGCACGGGTTGCGCCGCCGGCTTCTGACCGAAGCCGACGTGACCGAGGTGCGGCGCCTGATCGCCGCCGCCTTCGACATCGGTGTGCGGGAGGCTGCGTGATGCCGGGTTCGGGGCGTATCTGGTCGTCGCTTCCCATTCCGGCGATGGTGCTCGATGTGGACAACCGCATCACGGCGCTGAACCCGGCGGGCGAATTGTTCCTCAACCGGACCATCAGGTCGATCTGGGGCGAGCCGGTTCTTGACCTGCTGGCCATCGATGCGCCGATGGAAGAGGTTCTGGAGCGCGTGCGCAGCGGGCGCTCGCCCGTGTTCGTCAACGATACCGATGTCGGAACCGGCGACCGGCCGCCGGTGATCTGCAACATCCAGATCGCCCCCATCTCGGGCGATCCGGAACGGCTGCTGTTTCTGGTGTCGCCGCGCGAGATCGCCGACCGCGTGGGGCGGTCGATGTCGGCCGACAAGGCGGCGAAATCGGCCATCGGCATGGCCGAGATGCTGGCGCACGAAATCAAGAACCCGCTCGCCGGTATTGCCGGCGCAGCGCAGCTTCTGTCCATGAGCCTGTCCAAGGACGACCTCGAACTCACTGATCTGATCGTGGCCGAGACGCGCCGGATCGTGAAGCTGCTCGATCAGGTCGAGCAGTTCGGCAACCTCAGTCCGCCGGTGCCCCGACCGGTCAATATCCACGACGTGCTGGATCGTGCCCGCAAGTCGGCGATGATCGGCTTCGCGGCACATATGAGGATTGTCGAGGATTACGATCCCTCGCTGCCGGCAACCCACGGCGATGCCGACCAGTTGTTGCAGGTGTTCCTGAACCTGCTCAGGAATGCCGCCGAAGCGGCCCGTGGCGAGGCCGGCGAAATCCGCATCCATACCTTCTACGAACCGAGCCTCAGGGTGCGGCGCAAGGGCGAGAAGGCGTTCCGCGTGCCGTTGCAGATCGAGATCATCGATAATGGTCCGGGCCTGCCGGCCGAGATTGCGGACGAGATTTTCGATCCCTTTGTCTCGGGCCGCGAGAACGGCACCGGACTGGGGCTCGCGTTGGTGAGTAAGATCATTTCCGAACACAAAGGCTGGATCTCGGTCGATTCCGCTCCTGGGCGTACTGTCTTCCGGATTTCGCTGCCCGTCGCCCCGCAAGAGGGCGATGCAGACCTCAACAAGGAGACACGTTAGATGGACGGTACCGTTCTCGTCGCTGACGACGATCGCACCATTCGCACCGTGCTGACCCAGGCGCTGACGCGGGCCGGGTGCAAGGTCCACGCCACATCCTCGCTGGTAACGCTCATGCGCTGGGTCGAGGAGGGCAAGGGCGATCTGGTAATTTCGGATGTCATCATGCCCGACGGGAACGGGCTGGAAACCCTGCCCAAGATCGCCGAGGAGCGGCCCGGCCTGCCGGTGATCGTGATCTCGGCGCAGAACACCATCATGACGGCGATCCAGGCCGCCGAGGCGGACGCCTACGACTATCTGCCCAAGCCGTTGGATCTGCCGGATCTGATGAAGCGTGCCTCGAAGGCGCTGGAGACCAAGCGGCGCGCGCGCGCCGCCCGCTCCGCCGTCGCGCGCAGCGAATCCGACGATCTGCCGCTGGTCGGGCGCACGCCGGTCATGCAGGCGCTTTACCGGCTGGTCGCGCGGGTGATGAACACCGATCTGGCGGTGCTGATCACCGGCGAATCCGGCACCGGGAAGTCGCTGATCGCGCGCGCGATTCACGATTTTTCGGATCGTCGCAACCTGCCGTTCGTGGTTGCCGGCGCGGAGGAGGTGTCGGCCCCCGACGGGATCGCGACCGTGCTGTCCCGGGCGCGCGGCGGATCGGTTCTGATGGACGAGGTGGGCGATCTGGACCCTGAAACCCAGGGCCGGATCGTCCGGATGCTCGACACGTTGTCGGACAACGCGCCGCGCATCATGGCCACCTGTCAGGTCGATCTCATGCAGAAGATGGAGCAGGGTGTCTTCCGGCAGGACCTGTTCTATCGGCTGAGCGGTGTCACGCTCGATGTGCCCTCGCTGCGCGAAAGGGTGGACGATATTCCGCTGCTGGCCGAGCATTTCCTTGCCCGCGCCGATCGCGACGGAACCGCAAGGCGCCGGTTTTCACCCGCCGCCATGGATCTGGTGCGGGCCTATTCGTGGCCGGGCAACGTGCGACAAATGGAAAACACCATCCGGCGCCTTGTCATCACCTCGTCAGAGGAAGAAATCGGCCGGACCGAGGTGGAGCAGGTTCTCGGCAATCAGCCCGAGATCGAGCCGCTTGTCGGCGGTGGAGACGGCGAAAAGCTCTCGGCGTCGGTCGCCAGGCACCTGCGCCGCTATTTCGACCTGCACGGCGGTGTGCTGCCGCCGCCGGGCCTGTATCAGCGTATCCTCAAGGAGGTCGAGGTGCCGCTGATCGAGATTGCGCTGGATGCGACTGGTGGCAATCAGGCCAAATGTGCCGATCTTCTCGGAATCAACCGCAATACCTTGCGCAAGAAGATCACCGATCTCGATATTCGCGTGACAAGGCGCCGGAAATTGATGTAAAAGCGCAACAGAGCCGTGGCAGCAGGGGCACGCCCTGAAAAGGATCACGGGATATGGCGGTCAGGCAGCCCGGCCCTGGGTGGCGGGGTGCCGATACATCACGGGGCGAAGTTTGACAGGCGCAATTCGGCGGTTGAACCTGGACAGTATCGCGCGGCTGCGCCGGCGCCGGCAGGTGCAGACGGTCGCCACCATGGCGCTTGCGATTCTCGCCCCGGTGCTGGTCGGCTGGACTTTCGTCCTGCTCGGACCGCTCGGGCAGGGGGCGGGGTCTTCGTGGCTCCGTTTCGTCCTGATGCTCGATCTGGTCTATGTGCTGGTGGTGGCGACATTGGTGCTGAGCCGGGTGATCGCCATGGTCGCCGCGCGGCGGGCCGCTTCTGCCGGATCGAAGCTGCACCTGCGGCTGACCGGCGCCTTTGCCCTGATCGCGCTGGTGCCGGCGGTCATGGTGGCGATCTTTGCCGGGCTGACGATCAACATCGGGCTCGAGGGCTGGTTTTCTGAACGGGTGCGCAACGTCGTGGGGGCCTCGCTCGCCGCGGCCGAGGCCTATCAGGGCGAACATGTCCGCGACCTGCGATCCGATACGGCGGCCCTTGCCAACTACCTCGACGCGGCCCGTGACGCCCGCTTCGCCCTGTCGGACGGAGAGGTCCGCCAGGTCCTGACCCAGGGCCAGCAGCAGGTGCAGCGGGGATTGCGCGAGGCCTATGTCATCGACGGCGATGGCGAGATCCGGGCGCGCGGCGAACGCTCCTATCTGTTCGATTTCGAAGAACCGTCATCGGCCGAAATCGCCCGGGCGGGCGAGGGCGAGATGGTGATCATCGAGGACTGGGACGTGAACGAGTTTCGTGCGCTGGTCAAACTCGCCGCCTTTTCCGACCGCTTTCTCTATGTCAGCCGCGAGGTCGACGGCGCGATCCTGTCGCTTCTCGACGGAACGACCGAATCGATCCGGCTTTACAACCAGCTTGAAAACGAACGCGGACGCATCCTGTTCGAATTCTCGCTGCTCTATATCGGATTCGCGGTGATTCTGGTTCTGGCGGCGATCTGGATCGGCCTGTGGTTCGCCGAGCGGCTCTCGCGCCCGATCGGCCAGCTTGCCGCTGCGGCCGAGAAGGTGGGCGAGGGCGATCTGACCGTACAGGTGCGCGAACAGCCGGGCGACGACGAGATCGCCACCCTGGGGCGCGTGTTCAACCAGATGACGCGCCAGATCAAGGCGCAGCGCGATACGTTGCTTGATGCCAACGCGCAGATCGAAAAGCGGCGCCGGCTGTTCGAGACGGTGCTGTCCTCGGTCACGGCGGGAGTGATCGGGCTCGATGCCGAGGGGCGGGTGGATTTCATGAACCCCGCCGCGCTGCGATTGCTTCGCATCGAAGGCGAAGTTGCCGACCAGCACAGCGCGCTGGCGCAGGCGGTGCCGGAATTTGCCGGGGTGCTGGCCCGGTTGCGTGCCAGCGGCCATAATGTGACGCAAGAAGAAATCCGCGTAACGCGCGACGGCAAGATGGAAAATCTTCTGGTGCGACTGGCGGAACGGCGCTCGACCGAAGGGGCGCTCGAGGGTTTTGTTGTCGCCTTCGACGATGTGACCGAACTGGTCACCGCGCAGCGCATGGCGGCATGGGGCGATGTTGCGCGGCGTATCGCCCACGAGATCAAGAACCCGCTGACCCCGATCCAGCTTTCGGCCGAGCGGATCAAGCGCAAGTTCGCGCGCAAGCTCGACGAGGCGGACGCCGACTCCCTCGCGAACATGACCGATGTCATCGTGCGCCAGACCAACGATCTGCGGCGGATCGTCGACGAATTTTCGAAATTCGCCCGCATGCCCGAGCCCGACCGGCGCGATGCCGATCTGACGCGCCTTGTGCGCGATACCGTCACGCTGCAGCGCCAGCAACTGGGCGAGGCGTTGAATGCCGATCTGCCCGAGGCTGCCACGCCAGTGCAGGTCGACGAGACGATGATCGGTCAGGCGTTGACCAACGTAGTAAAGAATGCCGGAGAGGCAATTGAAAGTCTTGAGGAAAAAGGCGCTCCGGATGGGTTTGTTCCAGAGGTGCGGATAACGCTTTCGGTCGAAGGGCCGCAGGCGGTTGTCCGGGTGGCCGACAACGGTATCGGGTTGCCGGAAGACCGTGGGCGGTTGTTCGAGCCTTATGTGACGACCCGCGCGAAGGGCACCGGGCTCGGCCTGCCCATCGTGAAGAAGATCATCGAGGAACACGGCGGCAGCTTCGATCTGGTCGATGCGCCGCTGTTCGAGGGCAATGACCATCGCGGCGCGATGGCGGAAATCCGGCTGCCGATGGCGGCCGAACTCGGACGAGCAGCCGAGTGAGATTTTGAGGAGAAGAAGATAAATGGGCGACATACTCATTACCGACGACGAACGCGACATCCGCGAACTGATCGGCGACATTCTCGAAGACGAGGGGTTTTCGGTCCGGCTGGCCGCCAATTCGGAAGACTGCATGAGGGAGATCGAGAGGGAAGCGCCGGCGCTGATGATCCTCGATATCTGGCTGAAAGACAGCAAGATGGACGGCATCGACATCCTCAAGACCGTGAAACGCGAGAAGCCGGATATCCCGATCGTCATCATTTCGGGGCATGGCAATATCGAAATCGCCGTCGCGGCGATCAAGCAGGGTGCCTATGACTTCATCGAGAAACCCTTCAACATTGATCAGTTGCTGGTGGTGATCCGGCGCGCAATGGAAACCTCGCGCCTGCGGCGGGAGAACACCGAACTGCGCCGCAAGGAGGTCACCGCGGCCGAGATGATCGGCACCAGCGCCGCGTTCAAGGCGCTGAAGGCCCAGCTCGACAAGGTGA
>NZ_JBKEAE010000021.1:0-83170 GCF_047971885.1 Tropicimonas sp.
CCGCCGCCGATGATGACTACCTTGTGCGCCATGATCTCCCTCGTCCCTGTTGCCGGCCGGGTCGCGGCGGGCTCAGCCGCGCCAGATCCAGCCACCGCCGAAAACCCGGCTGCCGCCGGCCTGATAGAAGACGCAGGCCTGGCCGGGTGAACCGCCTTCCTCGGGTGTCAGCAGTTCGACCTCGGCCGTCGTCGGGCCCGTGGGGCGCAGGATCGCCGCGCGCGGCGGCCGTGTCGAGCGGATCCTGACAGAAATCTCCCGTTCGGGGTGCGACTCGAAGGGCTCGTCGCCCAGCCAGTTGATCTCGCGCACCGGCACGATGCGGCGTGCCAGCGCCTCTCTCGGGCCGACGACAACCTGCCGCGCGTCGGGGTCGAGCCGGACGACATAGAGCGGCTCGGAAAGCCCGCCGATGCCCAGCCCGCGCCGCTGCCCGATGGTGTAGTGTATCACCCCCTCGTGCCGCCCCAGTGCCGTGCCCGCCATGTCGACGATCTCGCCCGGCTCGCCGGCGCCGGGCCGCAGCTTCTCGATCACTGAGGCATAATCGCCGTCGGGCACGAAGCAGATGTCCTGACTGTCGGGCTTGTCGGCCACCATGAGGCCATGGCGCTGTGCAAGCGCCCGGGTCTCGGCCTTGCTTTTCAGATGACCCAGCGGAAAGCGCAGGAATTCGAGTTGCTCGGGTGTGGTCGAGAACAGGAAATACGACTGGTCGCGCCGCGGATCGCCCGCCTGATGCAGTTCCGGCCCGTTCGGTCCATGCTTGCGCTGAATGTAATGACCGGTCGCCATGCAGTCGGCGTCGAGATCGCGCGCCGTCGCGAGCAGGTCCTTGAACTTCACCCGCTCGTTGCAGCGAATGCAGGGGACCGGGGTCGCCCCGCCAAGATAGCTGTCGGCGAATTCTTCGATCACCGCGTCGCGGAAGATGTTTTCGTAATCCAGCACATAATGCGGAAAGCCCATCTCCTCGGCGACGCGGCGCGCGTCGTGGATGTCGATCCCGGCGCAGCAGGCGCCCTTTCTGGCCAGCGCCGCGCCATGATCGTAAAGCTGTAGCGTAACCCCGATAACGTCGTAGCCCTCGGCCGCAAGCTCGGCCGCGACCACCGAGGAGTCGACTCCTCCCGACATCGCGACAACCACGCGCGTTTCGGCCGGCGGCTTGGCAAAGCCGAGCGAATTGAGGGGCGTTTCGGTATCGAGTGGCATCTGCGGCTCCGTTCGCGGGTTCGCCGGACTATAGGAAAATTCGAAATACTCTCAAGGCCGGGTTTCACCGCTCCTTAAGTGCGTTGCGCCAGTCTTTTGCCCGGGTGTGAAATGGGAGTGCAAGCCATGTTTCTCAAGAGGATCGACGGTCCGCGAACGGTCACATTGCCCGATGGCAGCAAGATGACGCGCGCCGACCTGCCGCCGAAAGGCACGCGAAGATGGGTGGCCAGCCGCAAGGCCGCAGTGGTCAAGGGCGTTCTGTCGGGGCTGATCAATCTGGACGAGGCAATCGCCATGTACGGCCTGTCGAAGGAGGAATTCGAAAGCTGGACGCATGCGGCGGCGGCGCATGGAATCTCGGGCCTGAAAACCACCCGATTGCAGCGATTCCGCCGCCCGCCGGCACCTCCCCCAAAATAGCGAGGTTAACTTTGGTAAAGAAGATGCGAGATTAAATTGGTAGGGATCAAAGGCATTAACGGTAACAGGGGATTAACCGATTTGTCCCATGGTCTCCGACAGATGTGTTGAAGCGGAGATAAGATCATGCGAGTCCTGCTCGTCGAAGACGATCCGGCCACGGCCAAGAGCATTGAAATAATGCTCACGCATGCCAACCTCAACGTGTATTGCACTGATCTTGGCGAAGAGGCGATCGATCTCGCGAAGCTGTACGATTATGATCTGGTCCTGCTCGACCTCGGACTTCCGGACATGACCGGTCACGAGGTGTTGCGCCAGCTTCGGCTGGCCAAGGTGGACACGCCGATCCTGATCCTTTCGGGTGCCGACGATACCGACAACAAGATCAAGGGCTTCGGCTTCGGTGCGGATGACTACCTGACCAAACCCTTCCATCGCGAGGAACTGGTCGCGCGGATACACGCGATCATCCGCCGCTCCAAGGGCCATGCGCAATCGGTCATCAATACCGGAAAGGTCACCGTCAACCTCGATGCGAAGACCGTCGAGGTGGACGGCCGCAGCGTTCATCTGACCGGCAAGGAATACCAGATGCTGGAACTCCTGAGCCTGCGCAAGGGAACCACGCTTACCAAGGAGATGTTCCTTAACCATCTCTACGGTGGCATGGACGAGCCTGAACTCAAGATCATCGATGTCTTCATCTGCAAGCTGAGAAAGAAACTCAGCCAGGCCACGGATGGCGATAATTATATCGAAACGGTGTGGGGGCGCGGCTATGTGCTGCGCGATCCGCAACCTATGGAACTGGAGCCGCGCATGGCGGTTGGCGCCTGACGCAATCCACTCACGGGTCGTCCCGGGGCAATATGGCTCCTTGTCCCGGGACGAAAACGCACCTGATTTCCCCTTGCCGCCGGCGCTAGGCTGTGACGTGCCTGTCTGGTTTAACGCGTTCTGCGCCGGGGTGCGCCGTTGTCCGTTTTGCACCATGATTCCGAACCCTGCTGGACCCGGGCGGCAACGCTTCGTATCAGTTGATCTGCGGATCGGGCGGAGGGTGCGATGAACGAGGAAAAGCCTGTCGAAGGGCTGAACGAAGCGGATGCCGAGGCAGAGCTTGCCCGGCTGGCAAAGCGGCTCGCCGAAGCCAATACTGCCTATCATAAAGACGACGCCCCCATCATCAGCGATGCGGAATTCGACGCCCTGAGGCGCCGGAACGCTGCAATCGAATCGCGCTTTCCCGGCCTGAAACGAAGTGACAGCCCAGGCGACCGGGTGGGGGCCACCGCTGCCGACGGATTTTCGAAGATCACCCATTCCGTCCGCATGCTTTCGCTCGGCAACGCCTTCGATGACGAGGATGTGCGGGAATTCGACCGCTCGATCAGAAAGTACCTCGGGCTGTCGGAAGAAGACAGGATCGCCTATACCGCCGAACCCAAGATCGACGGGCTGTCACTGTCGTTGCGCTACGAGAGCGGAGTTCTGGTTCAGGCCGCCACCCGCGGCGACGGTTCGGTTGGCGAGGACGTGACCGCCAACGCGCGCACGATTGCAGACATACCCCAACGTATCGACGACGCTCCCGACGTGCTGGAAGTGCGCGGCGAGGTCTACATGAGCCACGCCGATTTCGTCGCCCTCAACGTCAGGTCGCAGGAGCAGGACGGAAGGACCTTTGCCAACCCGCGCAACGCCGCCGCCGGATCGTTGCGCCAACTCGACCCGGGGATCACCCGGACGCGCCCGCTCCGGTTCTTCGCCTATTCGTGGGGCGAGATCGGCGCGCCGCTTGCCGACACCCAGATGGGGGCGATTGCCCGGCTATCGGGCCTCGGGTTTGTCACCAATCCGCTGACGCGTCTGTGCCATGGCGTTCCCGAACTGCTCGACCGCTATCGCGCGATCGAGGCACAGCGCGCGACGCTGGGCTACGATATCGACGGGGTGGTCTACAAGGTAGACAGGCTCGATTATCAGGAACGTCTCGGGTTCCGGGCGACCACGCCGCGATGGGCGATCGCGCACAAGTTTCCCGCCGAAAAGGCTTGGACGCGGCTGGAGCGGATCGAAATTCAGGTCGGCCGCACCGGGGCGCTCAGCCCGGTGGCGCGGCTGATGCCGGTGACGGTGGGCGGGGTCGTCGTCTCGAACGCGACACTGCATAACGAGGATTACATCGCCGGACGGTCGGCCGGCGGCGAGCCGATCCGCGACGGCAAGGATATCCGCGAAGGCGACTGGGTCGAGGTCTATCGGGCGGGGGACGTGATACCCAAGGTTGCCGATGTGAATCTGGCGAAGCGTCCGGCGGGTGCGGTGCCCTTTGTCTTTCCGACCATATGCCCGGAATGCGGCTCCGAGGCGATCCGCGAGGAGGGCGATGCGATCCGGCGCTGCACGGGCGGGTTGATCTGCCCCGCTCAGGCGGTCGAGAAACTGAAGCACTTCGTCTCGCGTGCGGCCTTCGACATCGATGGGCTGGGCGCCAAGCAGGTGGAGTTGTTCTATTACCTTCACTGGATTGCGGAACCTGCCGATATTTTCACTCTGCGGGAGCGGGACCGCACGCATGGCAAACTTCTGGACGGACCCGGGAAATTTCTGCGCCGACAATTCGGCCGGCCCGGTCGCGAGGGTGAAATACAGATAAAATACCGTGAATTGCTTGACGCAGTTGATGTTCAGGTGGAGGCGGTCGATGAAGCAACCCTTGAAGAAGCGATCCGTTCGCTGTCCGAAACCCCGCTAAGCGCAATCAGGGGATGGGGTGAAAAGAGCGCGAACAACCTCTTTGATGCCATTGATGAGCGGCGAGAGATTTCCCTGTCGCGGGTGATTTTTTCGCTCGGTATCCGGCATGTGGGCGAGGTTGCGGCACAGGATCTGGCGCGTCACTACGGCACCTGGGAGGCGCTGACCGGTGCGGTCGATGCGGCACGTGAAGCGGAACAGCGCTATCACGCGGCGGAAGCCGCGGTCGAGGAGGAGCGCCGGAACGCCGCCGTGGAAAACCGGCGCCCGAAGATCAGGGAAACGCGCGATGCCGTGTGGACACAGGCGCCGGCTCTGCCTGAAGGGGCGCGCGAGGCATGGGACGATCTTGTCGGAATCGAGGGATTTGGCGCCATTGCCGCCACATCGCTGGTTGCCGCCTTCGCCCAGGCGCACGAACGCGGCTCGATCAACCGGCTGGCGGGTCAACTCAGGATCGAAGCGGCGCAGCGCCCCGCCACAGGCGGCAGCCCGGTTTCCGGCAAGACCGTGGTGTTCACCGGGACGCTGGAAAAGATGACCCGCGCCGAGGCCAAGGCGCGCGCCGAGGCGCTGGGGGCCAGGGTTTCGGGTTCGGTTTCGGCCAGGACCGATCTTGTGGTGGCCGGGACGGGTGCCGGATCCAAGGCCAGAAAGGCGGCGGAACTGGGAATCGAGACGCTGGACGAGGACGGCTGGCTGGCGCTCATCGGGCCGGCATGACCGGGCGACCGCCGATCCTGTTTCCGCTGTTCGCGGATATCGAGACGCTCGACGGTATCGGGCCGAAGACGGCCGGGCATCTGGCGCAGACAGAAATCCTTCGCCCGCGCGACCTGCTGTTCACGCTGCCCTATTCGGGCATCGACCGGCGACGGGTCGGCACGATCCGTGGGCTGGAACTGCCCGATACCGCGACAGTCGAGGTGACGGTCGGTGCGCACCGGCCGGCGCAGCGCAAGGGCGGCCCCTACCGGATAACGGTGGAAGACGCCGGGACGAGCTTTCAGCTGGTCTTTTTCCACGCCCGCCCCGATTACCTTCAGCGGCAATTGCCGACCGGGCAGCGCCGGGTGGTTTCCGGCAGGATCGAGTTCTTCGACGGGATCGCGCAGATGGTCCATCCCGACCATATCCTGCGTCCGGAGGCGGCGGGGGATATACCGGCGTTCGAGCCGGTCTATCCGCTGACCGGCGGCATCACCCAGAAGCTGATGATCCGGGCGGCGCGCTCGGTACTGGCGCGCGCGCCCGGGCTTGCCGAATGGATCGATCCGGAGCTGGTTCGGCGCGAGGGCTGGCCCGACTGGCAATCGGCGCTGACGGTGGCGCATGCGCCCGGGTCGCTGCGCGACCTGTCGCCCGATGCGCCGGCGCGCCGGCGGCTGGCCTATGACGAACTGTTCGCGCACCAGCTTGCGCTGGCACTGGCCCGCAGCATCGAGCGCCGGGGAAAGGGGCGGGCCTCGGTGGCGACCGGCGCATTGCAGGAAAAGGTTATCGCCGCGCTGCCATTCCGCCCGACCGGGGCGCAGTTGCGCGCCGTGGGCGAAATATCCGCCGATATGGCCGGTGACCGGCGCATGGCGCGGCTGCTACAGGGCGATGTCGGCGCGGGCAAGACGCTGGTGGCGGTTCTGGCGCTGCTGGTGGCTGTGGAATCGGGCGGGCAGGGTGTGATGATGGCGCCGACCGAAATCCTCGCGCGGCAGCATCTGGGTTCGGTGTGGCCGCTGGCCGAACACGCGGGTGTGACGGTCGAGATTCTGACCGGACGCGACAAGGGGGCCGAACGCAAGGCGAAACTTGCGGCGCTTGCGCGGGGCGATATCCAGATTCTTATCGGCACCCATGCTGTGTTTCAGCGGGATGTGGAATTCAGCGACCTGCGGCTTGCGGTGATCGACGAACAGCACCGGTTCGGCGTGGCGCAACGGATGGAGCTTGGTGCCAAGGGCCATGCCGTCGATGTGCTGGTGATGACGGCAACGCCGATCCCCCGTTCGCTGGCGCTGGCGCAATACGGCGACATGGATTTGTCGGTGCTGGACGAAAAGCCACCCGGACGCACGCCGGTAACAACCGCCCTGGTATCGGCCGGGCGGACGGACGAGGTTGTCCGCCATCTTCAGCGGGCGGTGGCCGAGAAACGGCAGGCCTATTGGGTCTGCCCGCTGGTCGAGGAATCCGAAGTGGTGGACATGACAGCGGCCGAGGACCGTTTCCGCCATCTGCGCGCGATATTGGGCGAGGGCCGGGTGGGTCTGGTTCACGGCCAGATGCCGCCGGCCGAAAAGGACGCCGCGATGGCACGCTTCGTGGCCGGCGAAACGGCGGTACTGGTGGCGACGACGGTGATCGAGGTTGGCGTGGACGTTCCCAACGCCTCGATCATGGTCATCGAACAGGCCGAAAGCTTCGGCCTGTCGCAACTGCATCAGCTTCGCGGGCGCGTCGGGCGCGGCGCGGCGGCATCGACCTGCCTGCTGATGTACCAGCCGCCCCTGGGCGAGACGGCGCGGCGGCGGCTGGAAATCCTGCGCGAAACCGAAGACGGCTTTCGCATTGCCGAAGAGGATCTGGCAATGCGCGGGGCCGGCGATCTGATCGGCACCGCGCAATCGGGGCTGCCGAAGTTCCGGATCGCCGATCTGGAACGGCAGGCCGGGCTGATGCAGGTGGCCCAGCACGATGCGCGGCGCCTGCTGGCGGACGACCCGGTGCTGGAGGGGCCGCGCGGGCAGGCGGCGCGGGTCCTGCTGTGGCTGATGGAACAGGACAAGGCGATCCGCCTGATTTCAGCAGGTTAGCAGTTTTCCGAAAATGTTCTTAAAATGTTCTTTACACAATCGGCGCAATATGAGAACAAAAGAGCAACAACTGAGTAAACCCACAGGAGCCGCACCATGTTTCAGGAGTTCCGAGATCTTCTTGCGCGCAGCGAGGCGACGCTGCTGCAGGACGCCGCTGGTGCCGTATCGCTCATGGTGATTCTGGTGGTGGGGCTGCATCTGCCCGGAGTTTTCTGATTTGCCTGCCCGCGATCTGTGAGCCTGCGGCGAACGCCTCTGTCCCCAACAGGATGTTTCGCCGATCTGCCTGTCCCCAACGGCTTCAGGGGTATGCCTCTCCCCTTTGTCGGCTTGACGGAATCGCACCCTGCCGCCGCCATCCCCCCGGATGCGCGGCGGTTTTTTTCGGACGGTGCCGGAAATTCACGCCGCCTGTTCGGCCTCGGCCATCGCATCGACGGTGGCATCGAAAGCCAGCAGGATCGACGCGTGGCGATTGGTGAAATCGCGCGCCGGCAGCAGAACCTCGAGTTCAGCGAACGGTGCATCGGGTACCGGTCCGCCGGACGACAGCATTGCGCGCAACTGGCCGCGCGCCTTTTCGACCTCGACCCGTGTCAGGCCGATCACATTCGCCCCGAGAACCGATGCCGCCGCCTGGCCGAGCGCGCATGCCTTCACGTCCTGCGCGAAACCGGCGATCCGCCCGTCGCTGAGCAGGATGTCCACCGTCACCGTCGATCCGCAGAGCGGCGCCCGCTTGCGGGCGGTCGCCGTCGGGCGCTCGAGCCGCCCCAGATACGGAATATCGGCCGCCAGCGCGAGAATACGCCCGGAATAGAGCTTGACGAGATCGTTGTCGCTGACCATTGGCTGTTCCCCGAGAGGCGGTGAGATCTCTATCTAACCCCGACGAACGGATTTTCAAAGGAGCAATCCATGGGATTTGATCCGCAAAGCCTGCGGTTCGATGCGCAGGGCCTTGTCCCTGCCATCGCGCAGGAGGCCGGCACCGGCGAAGTGCTGATGCTGGCCTGGATGAATGCCGACGCTGTTCGAAAGACGCTTGAAACCGGGCGGGTAACATATTGGTCAAGATCGAGAAAATCGTTCTGGGTAAAGGGTGAAAGCTCGGGCCATGTTCAGGAACTGGTTGAAATGCGCTTCGATTGCGACCGCGATTGCCTGCTGTTGCAGGTTCGCCAGACCGGTCCGGCCTGCCATACCAACCGGCGAAGCTGCTTTTACACCGCCATCCGCCGGGGCGAGGAAGTCGAGATCATGGCACCGATGGAATGACGCGGGGTGTCAGGCCGCAAGGCCGACCATCGCCCTGATCCCGCCCGGCGTCAGACCCTCTCCGCGATAGGTCCTGATGGCGCGGGCATCGTCGCGCTTCGCCAGGCGCCTGCCGGTATCGTCACGGATCAGGCGGTGATGATGGTAAAAAGGGGTGGGCAGGCCCAGCAGGCGCTGGAGCACGACATGGATTGCCGTTGCCGCGAACAGATCCTGTCCGCGAACCACGTGGGTGATCGCCTGTTCCGCATCGTCCACCACAACCGACAGGTGATAGGAGGTGCCCATGTCGCGCCGCGCGATCACCACATCGCCGATTTCCCGCAGCATGGCGCGCGGGTCGGGGCGGATCGTTCCGGTTTCGCCATTCGGCCCGCTGCCGGTTTCGTCGAATGTCGGCGGCCCGGTTGCGGCAAGGGCGCGCGCCATGTCGAGCCTGAGCGCGGCGTTTCCGGGCAGGGGGCCGGTGCGCGCAGAGTCGCGGCAGGGGCCGGGATAGACGATCCCGTCGGGGCCGGCCACCGGCGCGCCACCTTCCTGTGGAGCCGAGGCGGCCTCGGCAATGTCGCGACGCTTGCAGGTGCAGGGATAGAGCAGGCCGCGCGCCCAGAGCTTTTCGAGCGCGGCACGATAGATTCCAAGCCGGCCGGACTGACGCATCACCGGTTCGGGCCAGCCGAGACCGAGCCAGTGCAGATCATCGCAGATCAGCGCCTCCCATTCCGGCCGTGCGCGGCCCTGGTCAATATCCTCGATCCGCAGCAGGAAATTGCCGCCCGCGCGCCGCGCCATATCGCTGGCCAGCATCGCCGAATAGGCATGGCCAAGATGCAGCGGGCCGGTGGGAGAGGGCGCGAAGCGGGTGCGAAACATCAGGCGGGGCCGGTCGTCCCGGACAGGGATCGGCCGAGCCATTCCGCCCATGCCGTCTTGGCTCGGTCGGTATAGGCCTTGTAGCGCGTCTTGCGGCCACGCCGCCCGCCCTTGGCCTCGACCGGACGGAACAGTCCGAAGTTGACGTTCATCGGCTGAAACGTCTTCGCCTCGGCTCCGCCGGTGATATGATTCAGCAGCGCGCCCATGGCGGTGTCGACGGGCACGGGCGGCAGGTCTGTCCCCAGCACCTCGGCCGCTGCCATCCGGCCCGCCAGCAGCCCCATCGCAGCGCTTTCCACATAGCCCTCGACCCCGGTGATCTGCCCGGCAAAACGGATGTGAGGTTTCGTACGGAGCCGCATTTGCGCATCGAGCAGGGTTGGCGAGTTGATGAAGGTGTTGCGGTGAATGCCCCCCAGCCGGGCGAAGCGGGCGTTTTCGAGGCCGGGAATCATGCGAAACACCTGCGTTTGCGCGCCGTATTTCATCTTGGTCTGAAATCCCACCATGTTGAACAGCGTTCCGAGCGCGTTGTCGCGGCGAAGTTGGACAACGGCAAACGGCTTTTCGGCCGGCTTGTGGCGGTTGGTCAGGCCGATGGGCTTCATCGGTCCGAAGCGGAGCGTCTCGCGCCCGCGTTCGGCCATCACCTCGACCGGCAGGCAGCCGTCGAAATAGCCGGCGGCTTCGCCGGGGCGGAACTCGGTCTTGTCGGCGGCGAGCATCGCGTCGATGAACGCCTCGTACTGGTCGCGGTTCATCGGACAGTTGAGGTAGGCGGTGCGCTCCTCTTCGGTGTCGCCCTTGTCGTAGCGCGATTGCGCCCAGACGATCTCCATGTCGATACTGTCGGCATGGACGATGGGGGCGATGGCATCGAAGAACGCCAGCGAGTCCTGCCCGGTTTCAGCAGCAATCGCCGCGGCCAGCGCTCCCGAGGTCAGCGGGCCGGTAGCGATGATCACCGGGCCGTCCCCGGGGACGGGCAGGGCGGTGACCTCTTCTTCGGTGACGGTGACGAGCGGATGGCTGCGCAGGCGCCGGGTGATTTCCTCGGAGAAGGGATCGCGATCCACCGCCAGCGCCCCGCCGGCGGGCAGCGCATGGGCATCGGCGGCGTTCATGATCAGCCCGCCGGCGCGGCGCATCTCCCAGTGGAGCAGACCGACAGCATTGCTTTCATCATCGTCCGAGCGGAAGGAGTTCGAGCAGACCATCTCGGCGAGGTTTCCCGTCCGGTGGGCAAAGGTGCCGACCTTCGGGCGCATTTCGTGCAGCACCACGGGCACGCCCATCTGAATGGCCTGCCACGCAGCTTCGGAGCCGGCCATGCCGCCACCGATGATATGTATGGGTCCTGTCATGTTTGCGATCTAGGCGATTGCCGACGGTTTGCAAAGCCGGTCCAGGTGCCGGGCTGCGGTGAAGCGAAGAGCCGCGCCGTCGCAACCGCCACAGGCCGGTGATTCTCGAACAATCACAACGACAACTGTGCAAAAATAGGAGAAGCGAGGCGATTGTCCGGATTATTGGAAATTTTTGAACCATGCGTCGGCAATGTGAATGCCGGCTTGCGCAGAAAAAAAAGCCGGGCTTCTGCAGCAGGGCAGTTCCGCTCCGGCGGATGCTCCGGCCGCCCTGCCAGCGCGACAACCGCCGTGACCCGGAAGGAGTACATTTTGTCGCATGGTAACCCGAGGTCAACGAACACAATGTTTGAATTGCCGAATTTGGCGGGCAGGCGGGTTGCGGACTGGATGCGAACGTTTGTCACGAGGGCGGGAACGAAGTTTTAGTGCAGTCGGTCATGGCGGTAAACGCAGATCGAACGGCCCGTATGTGGGGTGCGGAATTGCGACATTCTGACACGGAACAACGGTTTCCAAGTGTCTGTCCGGCAAAAAAGATGAATGGGCTGTTGAAAAATATCAACCAGATGGTAAAAAATAGAGTAGGGATTCACAGCCCTATCCAGAAGTAATTGCTTGTGGAGTAAGAGATCGCAGCGCCGGGTGGCGTGGTGAAAAGGTGTTCTGGGAATATTGCATGACAGGCATCGGGTGATGCCAGGGAGCCGGGGTTGGCTCTGATGTTTCAGCAAAACGGGATACCGGCGATTTCGCACCGAGAGCGAGTTCAGTTTCTTCGGGCGTGTTTGGCCTGAAGTGGATGAGTGAGTGGTGACGAGTGACTTGTCCCCGAAAGGGGGGCGGCGGCGGCTTCGGTCGCCGTTGCTTTTTTCGGGGCGGGCCCCGTTGCATGGGAATGGAACACCCCCGCCGCCGGAATGCGGCAGGGAGGCAGGGCAGCCTGCCTCCGGTTCCGGTTACTCTTCGCCGTTTTCCTCGTCACCCTGATCGGCGACCCGCGCGACCGAGACGACCTCTTCCCCCTCGGCGGTGTTGAACACCCTGACGCCGCCGGCGCTGCGCGAGCGGAAGGAAATTCCGTCGACCGGGCACCTGATCGACTGGCCGGTCGAGGTGGCAAGCATGATCTGATCGTCCAGTTCGGCCGGGAAGCAGGCAACCAGCGGCCCGCCGCGCATGGCGCGATCCATCGCCGCCACCCCCTGACCGCCGCGTCCGCGCACCGGGTAATCGTGGCTCGATGAGGTCTTGCCGAAGCCGCGCGCCGTGATGGTCAGGATCAGGTCTTCGGCCGCCGACATCTCGGCATAGCGCTCCTGGCTCAACTGGCCCTCGGCGACGGTTTCCTCGTCTTCGTCAATATCGGCCTCTGACTCGTCCTCGATGTTGCCGGCCATCAGGCGGCGCTGCTTGAGATAGGCGGCCCGCTCGCCCGGCGTCGCCTCGAAGTGGCGGATGACCGACATCGAGACCACCTCGTCGTCTTCAGCCAGCCTGATTCCACGCACGCCCACCGAACTGCGGCTGTTGAACACCCGCACATCGGTTGTGGGAAAGCGGATGGCGCGGCCGTCGCGGGTCACCAGCATCACATCGTCGTCGTCGGAACAGATCCGGGCATTGATGAGGCGGGTATCGGCATGCTCGTCCTCGAATTTCATGGCGATCTTGCCGTTGGATTTCACGTTGGTGAAATCCGACAACTGGTTTCGCCGCACCGTACCGGCCGAAGTGGCAAAGACAATCTGCAATTCGCCCCATTCCTCCTCGTCGCGGTCCACCGGCATGATCGCGGCGATCGAAACGCCGGTCGGAATCGGCAGGATGTTGACGATGGCCTTGCCGCGCGCGCTGCGCCCGCCCGCTGGCAGGCGCCAGGTCTTGAGCTTGTAGGCTATGCCGTCGGTGGTGAAGAACAGAAGCTGCGTATGCGTGTTGGCGACGAAAAGCGTGGTCACCACGTCGTCATCCTTGAGCGCCCCGCCCGAGAGCCCCTTGCCGCCGCGCCGCTGGGCGCGGAACTCGGTCAGCGGCGTGCGCTTGATATAGCCGGACTGGGTGACCGTCACCACCATGTCCTCGCGCTCGATCAGGTCCTCGTCTTCCATGTCGCCCGACCAGTCGACGATCTCGGTACGGCGCGGCACGGCGAACTGGCCGCGCACCTCGTTCAACTCGTCGGCGATGATACCCATGATCCGGTCGCGCGAGCGCAGGATATCGAGATAGTCCTTGATCCGGGCGGCAAGCTCTTCCAGTTCGTCGGTGACCTCCTTGACGCCCATCTGGGTCAGGCGCTGCAAGCGCAGATCGAGGATGGCGCGCGCCTGGGTTTCCGACAGGTTGTAGGTCCCGTCATCGTTCATCGTATGGGTCGGGTCGTCGATCAGGCGGATGTAATCGGCGATATCCTCGGCCGGCCAGCGCCGGCTCATCAGCTTTTCGCGCGCCTCAGCCGGATCGGCCGAGCCGCGGATCGTCGCCACAACCTCGTCGACGTTGGAAACGGCAACCGCCAGCCCGCACAGGATGTGCGAGCGCTCGCGCGCCTTGCGCAGTTCGAACGCGGTGCGGCGCGCCACCACCTCCTCGCGGAAATCGAGAAAAGCGGTAAGGAACTGGCGCAGCGACAGCACCTCGGGGCGGCCACCGTTCAGCGCCAGCATGTTGCAGCCGAAGGTCGTCTGCATCGGGGTGAAGCGCCAGAGCTGGTTCAGCACCACGTCGGGCGTGGCGTCGCGCTTCAGTTCGATCACCACGCGCACCCCGATGCGATCTGATTCGTCGGCGACATGCGAGATGCCCTCGATCTTCTTGTCGCGCACCATCTCGGCGATCTTCTCGATCATCGCGGCCTTGTTCACCTGATAGGGAACCTCGTCGACGATGATCGCGTAGCGGTCCTTGCGGACTTCCTCGATCCGGGTTTTGGCGCGCAGGATGACGCTGCCGCGCCCTTCGAGATAGGCCTTGCGCGCCCCGGACCGCCCGAGGATGATCCCGCCGGTGGGAAAGTCTGGGCCGGGAACATAGTCGATAAGCTGTTCGGTCGAAAGATCGGGAGTTTCGATCAGCGCCAGCGTGGCGTCGATCACCTCGCCCAGGTTGTGCGGCGGAATGTTGGTGGCCATGCCCACGGCGATACCGCCCGCGCCATTGACCAGCATGTTGGGAAACCGCGCCGGCAGGACCGTGGGTTCCTGATCCTTGCCGTCGTAATTGTCCTGAAAATCGACAGTGTCCTTGTCGATGTCGGCCAGAAGGAAGGCGGCCGGCTTGTCCATCCGTACTTCGGTATAGCGCATGGCCGCCGCGCTGTCGCCGTCCATCGAGCCGAAGTTGCCCTGACCGTCGAGCAGCGGCAGCGACATCGAGAACGGCTGCGCCATCCGCACCAGCGCGTCATAGATCGCACTGTCGCCATGGGGGTGGTATTTCCCCATCGTGTCGCCGACCGGACGGGCCGATTTGCGATAGGGCTTGTCGTGCGTGTTGCCCGTTTCGTGCATCGCGTAGAGAATGCGCCGGTGCACCGGCTTCAGCCCGTCGCGCAGGTCGGGAATGGCCCGGCTGACGATGACGCTCATCGCATAGTCGAGGTACGAGGTCTTCATCTCCTCGGAAATGGAGATCGACGGCCCGTCATGGAGCAGACGCTCGGGCCGGCCTTCTTCCTCGTCGTTTTCAGGTGTTTCCGGGGTGTCGTTCATGTTCTGCCCGTTCTTTCGGCGCACCGCTATATGTTGTTGAGCCATCATAGCCGATCCGCGAGATCGGGTGCAATGGCGCTGGCGCCGATGCTTTGGCAGCCACGCCGCATATCTGCCAGTGAATTGTTTTCATTGAAAAGTAATCAGAGTCGCGCGACGATTTTCCGGCGAGCAGGAAAGGAGTCATCATGGAAAGGACCGAAACCGAACTGATGCTGGAAGGATACGGCCTGACAACGGCGGAATTCTTCTATCGCTTGCCCGATTTCCGCAGCGTGCTGAACACGTTTGTCTGGCAGGAATACGATATCGCGCCGGATCATCCCCGGCTTTTCCGCTTCATCGAATTCTGGCAGGAGAAGATCGAGGGTCCGCTGCATTCGGTGCGCTTTGTCCACCGCAGGCAGATCGCCCCGGGAGAATGGCGAAACGTCCGGGGCGAGTTTCTTCTCAACTGACGGCGTTCAGCTTTTGCGCAGCGCCCGGACCCATATGACGATCAGCAGCAGCGATCCGATGGCGTTCATGTTGGCAAAGCTCAGGCCGAGGATGTCGAACGATACCTCGTCGCAGCGGATGATCGGGCTGGCGATTTCTGTGCTCAGCAGGTCGCTGCCGGAAAGCCCGCTCAGGTCCTGTCCGCCGGTGCAATCGGCGGGCCCGGCCCAGAGCTTGCGCTCGACACCGCTGTGATAGATTGCCAGCCCCAGCGACCAGACCGCCGTTATCGCGCCGAGAAACGGCGCGACGGGTCCCCGCCAGACCAGCCCGATCAGGGCGAACGCGGCCATGGCGGCATGCGGGTAACGTTGCAGCAGGCAGAGATGGCAGGGCAGTATGCCCACCGCGTACTGAAAGAAATAGGCGCCGGCCAGGGTCAGGACCGAGAAGGCGAAGGCGAGCCAGAGAAGCGATTTGCGGGTCATAGGTATTTCACCAGGTAGAAACTGCCAACCAGCAGGACGAGAAAGACGCTCATCACCAGGCCGAGGCGCTTTTCGATGAAATCGCGGATCGGTTCGCCATATTTGTAGAGCAGTCCGGCGACGAGAAAGAACCGCCCGCCGCGGGCGATGACAGAGGTTGCCATGAAGGTCCAGAACGGCATGCCGGTCCAGCCCGACATGATGGTGATGACCTTGTAGGGGAACGGCGTCAGCCCGGCGATCAGCACCGCCCAGAAGCCGAAATCGTTGAACCTGTCGTTGAAGGCTTCCATCGATTCCGTCTTGCCGAGACTTTCCAGTATCGGGCGTCCGATCTCGTCGAAGGCGAAGGCGCCGATCATGTAGCCGAACATGCCGCCCAGCACCGAGGCGACCATCGCCACACCGGCGATCACGAAGGCGCGGTTCGGCCGTGCCAGGATCATCGGGATCATCAGCACGTCAGGCGGTATCGGAAAGAACGAGCTTTCGACAAATGCCACCACGGCCAGCGCCCAGAGCGCGTGCCTGCCGGAGGCAAGCGAGATAGTCCAGTCGTAAAGTCCTCGTATCAAATCACGGAATCCTGCATCGTTTGGCCAGCACACATCACGCGCGGCCCGGCAGGTCAAGCAGCGCCGGACCGTCGGGCGACATGGCGCCGTCGCCGGGCGGGCGGAACGCGCTCCGGCCGGATGCCTGCGGATTGATTGCTTGCAATCGCATGGCCATGGACCGATTAGTAAGGCATGGATATGACTGACAGGTTTCACCCGGACCGGAGGCAGGCACGATGACAGTTCTCATTTCGGGGGCCGGGATCGCCGGCCTGACGCTCGGCCTTTCGCTGCATCAGCTTGGCGTGCCCTTCCGGATCATCGAGGCGATTGCCGAACTTCGCCCGCTTGGCTTCGGGATCAACCTGCAACCGCATGCAGTGCGCGAGCTCTACGACCTCGGGCTTGAGGAAAAGCTCGACACCGTCGGCCTGAAGACCGAGCGGATCTGCTATTTCAACGCGAAGGGGCAGGAAGTCTGGTCCGAACCGCGCGGCATCGACGCCGGCTACGACTACCCGCAATACTCGATCCATCGCGGCGGATTGCAGATGATGCTGCACGAGACGCTGCTCGAACGCTGCGGGGCGCGGGCGATCCTGGCCGGTGCCAAGGTGAACGAATGGTTCGAAACCCCGCAGGGGCTCGAGGTCGTCCTGACCGACCGGCAATACGGGTTCGAGATCGACCGGCTGCGCGGATCGGTTCTGGTGGCCTGTGACGGCGTGCGCTCGGCGACGCGGGCAAAACTGTTCCCCGAGGCGGGGGCGCCGAACTGGCGCAAGACGATGATGTGGCGCGGTGTCGCCCATGGCCCGAAGTTCCTCGGCGGGCGCACGATGACGATCAGCGGCACCAAGGGGGCGAAATTCGTCGCCTATCCGATCGCCAACAAGGGAAGGACGCAGAGCTACATCCACTGGATCGCCGATATCGACGTTGCGCCCGAACGCGACTGGGATGCGCAGGACTGGAGCCGGCGCGGCAGGATCGACGATGTGATGCCGACCTTCGCCGACTGGAAATTCGACTGGCTCGATATCCCCGCCCTGATCGCGGGCACCGAAGCGGTGTGGGAATACCCGATGATCGACCGCGACCCGCTGCCGGGCTGGGTGGACGGGCGCATCGCGCTGCTGGGTGACGCAGCACATCCGATGTACCCCATCGGCTCGAACGGCGCATCGCAGGGCATTCTCGATGCGCGCGTGATGGCGCGTGAACTGAGCGCCCTGGGCGAGGGGGCGGAAGCGCTGCAATCCTACGACCGGATCCGCCGGGGCCCTGTGAACGACATCATCCTGGCCAACCGCGAACAGGGCCCGGATGCAGTGCTCGACGAGGTGGCCGAACGGGCGCCCGGCGGGTTCGAGGATATTGACGCGGTGATGAGCCTGGACGAGCGGCGCGCCTGTTCCGACCGCTACAAGGAAGCAACCGGGCTGACCGTCGAGGCGATCAACGCACAGCCCTCGATCATCGGGCCGGTGATGGTCTGACGGCGGCACGGATGAAGATTCCGGTGGAACATCGCCGCATCTGGCGCTAGACACGCCGCCGGTGGCCCGAGTGGCGGAATGGTAGACGCAGGGGACTCAAAATCCTCCGCCCTAAACAGGCGTGTCGGTTCGAGTCCGACCTCGGGCACCAGCAAACCCGCGACCCCCGTGTTTCGTTGCGCAACTGACCGCCGCGCGTCCATTCCATTTGGCCGGGCGGCCTGTATATGCTACCGCCCGGAGCAAGCGCAACGGGCGCCCGGCCATGCGCCGGGCCGCGCGGGCGCAACCAGAGCCATTACCTGAACCGGGGAGAGGGAACACACATGTCCGATACCAACCAGCCGGATATCATCTATACCAAGGTCGACGAAGCGCCCGAACTGGCCAGCGCGTCGCTGCTGCCGATCATTCGCGCCTTTGCCGGCGCCGCCGGTGTTTCGGTCGAAACGCGCGATATCTCGGTTGCCGGGCGGATTCTGGCGGCGTTTCCCGAATACCTGGACGCGGATCAGCGGATCGCCGACGATCTGGCCGAACTGGGCGAACTGGTGAAGACCCCGCAGGCCAATGTGATCAAGCTGCCCAACGTCTCGGCCTCGGTGCCGCAACTGACGGCGGCGATCGCCGAATTGCAGGCGCAGGGCTTTGCGGTGCCCGACTATCCGGAAAGCCCGGTCACCGACGAGGAAAAGACCATCCGCGCCCGCTATGACGCGATCAAGGGATCGGCGGTGAACCCTGTTCTGCGCGAGGGCAATTCCGACCGCCGCGCCGCCAAGGCGGTCAAGCTCTATGCGCAGAAGAACCCGCACCGCATGGGCAGGTGGGCGCCCGACAGCAAGACCAGCGTCGCCTCGATGCCCGGCGACGATTTCTACGCCAACGAGAAATCGGCAACGATCACCGCCGCGCAGGCCGGCGCCGCAAGGATCGTGCTGGCTGGCGAGGACGGCAGCGAAACGGTGCTGAAGGACGGGCTGAAGCTCGACCAGGGCACGGTTGTCGACGCGACCCATATGTCGGCCAGCGCACTGCGCGATTACATCCGGGGCGAGGTTGCCTCGATGGAGCCCGGGGTTCTGTTTTCGGTGCACCTGAAGGCAACGATGATGAAGGTTTCGGACCCGATCATCTTCGGCCATTTCGTTTCGGTCTATCTCGAGGATTTCATCGCGAAACACGGTGCGAAGCTCGGGGAACTCGGCTGGAATCCGAACGCGGGCATCGGCGATCTGGAGACGCGCATCAGGGGCGACGCCGCGCTCGAGGCCGACCTGAAAGCCGCGCTCGCCGCCAAGCCGCCGCTTTACATGGTCAATTCCGACAAGGGGGTCACCAATCTGCATGTGCCTTCGGATGTCATCATCGATGCTTCGATGCCGGCGCTCATCCGTGCCGGCGGCAAGGGCTGGGGACCGGACGGGCAGGAGGCCGATGCCAAGTGCTGCATACCTGATAACTGCTATGCGCCGGTCTATGACGAGACCATCGCCTATTTTCGGGAAACCGGCGCACTCGATCCCGCCACGGCGGGGGCGGTGCAGAATGTCGGCCTGATGGCCCAGAAAGCCGAGGAATACGGCTCGCACCCGACCACCTTCGAGATTCCGATGAACGGCACGGTGCGATACGTGCTGGCCAACGGCGACGTTCTGTTCGAGGACCGGGTCGAAAAGGGCGATATCTGGCGTTCGTCGACGGCGAAAAAGGCCCCGATCGAGGATTGGGTGCAGCTTGCCATCGACCGGCAGAAAGCCACCGGCGCGCAGGCGATCTTCTGGCTGGATGCGAACCGCGCCCATGACGCGCAGCTTATCGCCTATGTGAAGCCCATCCTTGAACGTGCCGGTGTTGCAGACAAATTCCGGATCATGGCACCGCGCGAGGCGACCCGCCTGACACTGGAGACCATCCGCAAGGGCGAGGACAGCATCGCCATCACCGGCAACGTGCTGCGCGATTACCTGACCGATCTGTTCCCGATCCTCGAACTTGGCACCTCGGCCAAGATGCTGTCGATCGTCAAGCTGATGCAGGGCGGCGGCCTGTTCGAGACCGGTGCCGGCGGTTCGGCCCCCAAGCACGTTCAGCAGCTTGTCGGGGAAAACCACCTTCGCTGGGATTCGCTGGGCGAGTTCTGCGCCCTGGGTGAGAGCTTCACCTTCCTCGCCGACACCAGGGGCAACGCCAGGGCGGCGGTGCTGGGCAAGGCGGTCGAGGATGCGACGACGCGGGTGCTCGAGGATCAGCGCTCGCCCGGCCGCAAGGTCGGCCAGCCCGACAACCGCGATAGCCACTACTGGTTCGCCCGCTACTGGGCCGAGGAACTGGCCGCGCAGACGGCCGATGCCGATCTGGCCGCGCATTTCGCGCCAATCGCCAACGCGCTGGCGGATGGCGAGGCGCAGATCGTCGCCGAGTTTGCCGCCGTTCAGGGGCAGCCCGCCGATCTGGGCGGTTATTATCACGGCGATCCGGTCAAAATCGCCGCCGTGATGCGCCCCAGCGCAACGCTGAACGCGATTATCGGCTGATCCCGTCTTCGCGAACCGACAGGAAAGCGCCCGGAAATCCGGGCGCTTTCACGCTGGACGGGCCATCAGTGGCCGTGGCCGGCATGGCTGTGCCGGTCGGCGTCTGCCGCCTCGGTCTCGACATGCACCGCAAGCGTGCCGATGTCGAAGTCGAGGCCGGCTTCGAAAGCCTCGCCCTGCCGCAGGGGGCGGGTCAATCCGCTCAGCCGGATTGCGGCGGCGCCCGGCGCCAGAATCAGGGTCGTTTTCGGTGCAACCGGAATGCCGGGAAGCGCCACATGGCTTTCATTGCCGTTCTTCAGCCGAAAACCGACAAGCTCGCCACCTGTTGCGATTTCCGCCTGTCCGCCTTGCAGGGTTACCGTTTCGTCGCCGGTATTCTCGATCTCGACAAAGACAAGTGCATCGTCCTGCGAGGTTGCGCGGGTCCATGCGTGAATGGCGCGGATACCGCCCAGTTCCGAAAGGTGATCGGCATGATCGTCGTCGGCAAGGGCGCCCGGGGGCATCAGGGCAAGGGCGAGGCTGAAAGCTGCAAGTCGCATGGTCGATTTCTCCGGTGATTGTCAGGTGGACCGCAGGTCGGCGACGGGCGAGCGCCGCAGGGTCAGCGCGGCGGGAAGCAGTGCCAGCAGCACGCTCAGCGACAGAAAGGCCGCCACCATGTGCAATTCGGGCCAGCCGAGGCTCGCTTCGATCAGAATGTCGGTCCGCTCGGAAACGACCTGCGAGATTGCCGCGCTTGCAACCATGCCGAGCACAAGCCCCAGCAGCGTTCCGGCGGCGATCAGCGTTGCGGCATAGCTCCAGACCAGCGCGAAGACGAACCGCCGGGGCGCCCCCAACGCCCGCAGCAGCGCCAGTCGCCGGGCGAACAGCCGCATCAGGATGAACAGCCCGGCCAGCACGCCAACCGCAACCAGAACCTGTGTCACGACGGCAAGCAGCGACATGACCTCGCGCACATCGCCAAGCAGCGAAAGCAGCCGCGCCAGCACCGAACCGGGGAAGAACGCCATCGTCCGATCGGTGGTAAAGGCGGATTTCAGTGCATAATTGGCCCAGAGCGCCTCGGCCCGCACCAGCACGGCCGGGGTGCCGGGAAAGAACGCCGGATCGAAGGGTGGGCCGGGCGGACCGTTCCAGCCGTCGCTGTGCCCGTTGGGCAGGCCGTGTACCAGCCAGACACCTTCGACGGGAACGAGGATCGCCTTGTCCCACGGTGTTCCGGTGGGGAGCATGCGGCCGCTGACGCGATAGCTGAAGTCGCCGTGCGCGTCGTCTTCGGCCGCGTCGCCGTGTCCGTGCGCCGGCGTCAGCGTATCGCCGATGGCAAGCGGCACCCTTGCGCCGATTACCGCCTCGTCAATGGCGCCGAATACCACGCCTTCGGCCAGTTCGCCACCCAGATGCGTCACGAACTGCGGCGTGGTGCCGACGACCGGCGATTCGTGCCAGCTGTCGCCAAAGGCGATCGGCGCGGCGAGATCGACGTTTTCGTGGCTGGCGATGGTCTCATAGGTTGGCCCGTCGAGCAGCGCCATGTCGGCCGGTTGCAGGTAGACGGCCGCCAGCATGACAGTGACCTCGCTGCCCGGCGCGGCGACGATCAGGTCGAACCTGTCGGCGGCCATCGCGGTGCCACGGCGCAGACCGCGCTCCTGCGCCAGCAACCCGGTGCCGATGGCGACGGAAACGGCGATCAGCGCAACAAAGGTCAGCGAGACCCAGAGGTGCCGGCGCAGCAGACCCGCCAGCAGCCCCCAGGGCGTATATCCGCGCAGCGTGACCAGACCGGCCAGTACGGCGGGTGTGAGCAGGGCGAGGAACAGGCCGAAATCCTGAAGCCAGACCGGCAGCGATACCCAGAAATCAGCCATCGTCGCGCCCTCCTTCGGGCTGCAACACGCCATCGATCACATCGAGGATGCGATCCGCCCGGTGGTGAAAGTGCACATCGTGAGTTACGGCGATCAGCGTTCGCCCGTCGTCGCGCGCCAGTGCCGTCAGATCGTCGATCAACCGGTCGGCGGCTCGCCGGTCGAGGCTGGCCGTGGGTTCGTCGGCGAGGATGATCGCCGGGTTTCCGGCAAGCGCGCGTGCCACCGCAACCCGCTGGCGCTCCCCGCCCGAGAAGGTGGCAATATTGCGTTCCACGCTCTTCGAGAGGCCCAGCCGTTCGAGTTGTGCACGCCCCGAGGCGAGCAGGGACGCGCGCTCGGTCCGGGGCGAATAGGCGGCGGCGAGGGTGGCGTTCTGAATGGCGGAAAGTTCCTCGAACAGATGGTGTTCCTGAAAGATGAAGCCGATATGCCGGCGCCGAAACGCGGTGCGCGCCGCATCGCCAAGACCGTCGAGGCGCGTCTCGCCCCAGCGTACCTCGCCGCTCGCGACCGGCAGCAACCCGGCCAGCACATGCAGCAGGGTCGATTTGCCGGCACCCGAGGGGCCACGGACGACAACCGCTTCGCCCGGCGCGATGTCGAGCCTGCCGGCGCGCAGGATCGGGCGCCCGTTGTCGGCTTTCACGGTGAGGCCCGCAACCCGCAGGGCGAGGCGCGCGCTGGCGTTCATATCCACAGCCATTGTGGTCAGGTGCCCGAAACCGTCGCGTCCACCAGCCGCACCATGCTGAGAAACCCGGTATCAGGGTCCTTGTATGCGCCGGTCTCCAGCGTGCCCGAGGTGACGATCTTCACGTTGAACGGTTTCACATCGACCACCCGCTTGGTGTAGATTGCCAGAATGTCGTTCGGCCATTCGGCCTCGGTCTCGCAGAACGGGCAGACGGCCATCGGCTTTTTCGTCAGCACGAAGAACGTGCTTTCCGCCTTGAGCGGCGGCGCCATGAACCCCTCGACCCGGATGCGCGTGCCTTCGGCGGACCGGGCGAGCGGGGAGAGGCTCAGGTTCTTGTTGTAGAGATCGCGTATCTTGATGAGGTCGTCCCCGGCGGCGCGCAGTGCGCCGGGGGCGAGGGGGAGCAGGGCGGACAGGGCAAGGAACTGGCGGCGTTTCATCTGATACTCGATCTGATTTGGCTCTGATGGCGAGCGAGTCGGGCGACGGACGCGGGTGACGGGCTGGGGCGGAACTCTCCTTTTTGGGGTATCGCACAGTCTAGTCCGGGTTCATGCGCCAGTCCAGCCAGAGGATTTCGCGGGCGTTCTATCCGATTGAATATATTTCTATAATACCGGAATTGACAGCATGTGCCGGCGGCGGGTTTGTCTTTTCCAACTGCGCGGAGTGCGATTATAACGGTTTTGTGACAGAGGAGGTCACAACCGTCGCGCGACCGGCAAAACGCTGCCGGTGGTGCGGATCGATTGCAATGGAGGACACCAGAATGAGAAAGACAACCACAGCGAAACCGCTGGCATGTTCGCTCGCGGTGCTGGCGGCTGCCGCCGTTCTGCCTGCTGCGGCGCGGGCGGACACGGACAACGCGTGGTATCAGGCCGGTCAGGCCGAGATTCAGGCGAAGCTCGCGCGCCAGCCGATCACCGCCAGGGCGAAGAACGTCATCCTGTTTGTCGCCGACGGCAACGGGGTTTCGACCAATTACGCAACCCGGATCTTTCAAGGCCAGCGCAACGGCGGATACGGCGACGAAAACGTCATGGCAAAGGAGGCGCTGCCCTATCTCGCCCTTTCCAAGACCTATAACACCAATGCGCAAACGCCGGATTCCGCCGGAACCGCCGTTGCCTTCATGACCGGCATCAAGACCAAGTCGGGCGTGATCGGCGTGGACGAGACACTGCGCCGGGGCGAATGCGCCGATGTCGAGGCGGCAAGGATCGATTCCATCGGCGATGTGGCGGCGGAGATGGGAAAATCGGTTGGTATCGTGACCACGGCGCGGGTGACGCACGCAACGCCTTCGGCTGTCTACGCCCATGCCGCCAACCGCGATTTCGAAGCCGATTCCGACCTGCCCGAAGGGTGCGAGGTGCCCGATATCGCGGTGCAGCTTGCCGAGAATATCCAGTCGGGCACCGTCGATCTGGCGATGGGCGGCGGCCGGCGCGCCTTTGTTCCCGCCGATTTCGAGGACGACGAGGGGAAGGCGGGAAAGCGCAACGACGGGCGAAACCTGGTCGATGAACTCAGGCAGGCGGGCGTGCAGTATGTCTGGAACGACGAAACGCTTGCCGGGCTGAACATGGATTACTCGGCACCGCTGCTGGCCCTGTTCGAAAGCTCGCACATGTTCTACGAGCATGACCGCGCCGGCGAGCCGTCGATCGTTCAGATGACCGAAGCCGCGATCGACTATCTTTCGCACAACGATCAGGGGTATTTCCTTCTGGTCGAAGGGGGCAGGGTGGATCACGGCAACCATGACGGCAACGCCTATCGCGCCCTGTCCGACGGCGTGGCCTTTGACGAGGCTATCGCCCGGGCGGTGGAACTGACCGACGAGCAGGACACGCTGATCGTCGTCACCGCCGATCACGGGCATGCGATGTCCTTCAACGGCTATTGCGGGCGTGGCTCGCCGATCGAGGGGCTGTGCCACCAGATCGACGATGCCGGCGAGAAATATATCGAAGAGCCCAACCTCGCCGACGACGGCAAGCCCTATACCGCCATCGGTTACATGAACGGTGTCGGCTCGGTGCTGGTCAGGCAGGCGGACGGAAGCTATTTCGGCACGCGGCCGATCCTGACGCAGGAAGAGGCCACCGACCCCGATTTCGTCCAGCAGGCGATGCTGCCGCTTCCCTCGGAAACCCACTCGCCCGCCGATGTGGCGATTTATGCGCGCGGGCCGTGGGCGCACCTGTTCGACGGAACGGTGGAGCAGAGCTACATTTATCATGTGATGCGCCATGCCTTCGAGGCCGAATAACCTGTAACCTGCGACCGGCGGCCCGACCGGCGGCGGAAGAAGGGGCCCGGCAGCCGCCGGGCCCCGTTCGTTCCGGACCTGCGGATTACTCGGCGTTCACCGCGTGGTTCATCACGTGAAAGATCATGTTCTGTTCGATGGTGCCGTCGAACAGGTGCGCCCACGGACCCTTGGCATAAACCGCGACATCCTCGCCCGAGTGGGTTTCCGACGACAGCGGGACCAGCGCCTGCTGCACATAGTCGATGTCGGTGGCCTCGTCCTGCGTCAGTTCGGGGCGCGAGCCGGAATAATCGTTGCCGCCTTCCTGCTGCCTGAGGACCGAACCGACGCCGTTCAGGTAGCCGATCACCGTATAGGGCTTGCCGTCGTCGCCCAGAAGTGGCTGATCCGAATGCTCGACGCCCGTCTGCGCCACACCGTAGCACAGGCCGAGGATCGGCGTGCCCCGCCCGCAATAGCCGTTGAAGGCTATGGCGTGCTCGTGGTCGGCGGTGACGATGATCAGCGTATCCGCATCGTCGGTCATCTCGTCGGCGACCCTGATCGCGTCGGCAAAGGCCACACCGTCGGTCAGGGTGCGATAGGCGTTGCCGTCGTGATTGCCGTGGTCGACGCGGCCGGCCTCTACCTCGAGGTAGAAGCCGTTTTCGTTATGCGACAGGGCCTCGATGGCCGCTCTGGTCATCTCGGCCAGCGAGGGCTCGTCTTCCTCCGCGCGGTCGGCTTCGTATTCCATGTGGCTGGAATTGAACAGGCCGAGGATCGGCGCCGAACCGTCGAGGGTCAGGTTGCTGAAGCTCTCGGTGTTCCAGGCATATTGCACGCCGAGGCCCCTGGCGCGCTCGATAAGGTTGCTGTCGTCGGTGCGGCGGCCCTCGCCGCCGTCTTCGGTCGCCACGCCTTCGGGGGCAAAATACCGGCTGCCGCCGCCCATGGCCAGATCGATCACGCCGGCTTCCATCTGGTCGATGAGCTGGGTGGCGATGTCCTTGCTGTCGGTGCAGCCTTCGGGAACTTCGCCCTCCCAGTCGCGGTTGGCGGTCTTGGCATAGACGCCAGCCGGCGTGGCATGGGTGATGCGTGCGGTCGAAACCGTACCGACCGATTTTCCCGCCGCCGCGACGATCTCGGCAAAGGTGGTCAGGCGGTTACCTGACTCGGTCGTGCAATCGTCGTGAATCGCGTTTTCGCCGAGATTGATCAGGTTGAACCGCTGCTTGACGCCGGTATTCATCGCACCGGCGGTCGGGGCGCTGTCCGGGGTCTGGGCGTTGATGTTGTAGGTCTTGACCAGCGCAAGGTTCGGGAACGCCTCTTGCGGCTGAACGTAGTCCTCGCCCAGCCCGCCCGCCGCCTGACCGGAGAACAGGCGGATGGCATAGTTCGTGCCCACGCCGTTACCGTCCGCAACGAGAAGAATCACGTTTCTGGCGCGATTCGTGTTGGGCTGGCGGACAACCATCTGCTGAATGTGCGCCTGCGCATCGGTGTACCACTTGCTGCCGGCCTGCGGCAGGTCCTGCGCCAGCGCGGAGGTGGCCAGGAGCGCGGCAAGCATGCTGAGAGAAGTCATGGTCTTCATAGGATTTCCCCGTTGAACTGATGAAGGCCAGCTAATCGGCGGATGTAACGGTAACGCGTCGCCCCGATGAAGGTTCGGAGAAATCCGCAGGCTTGTGCGGCACGGGGGAAGAAGACCGGCAAATACCGATCCGGCGCGCGACAATTGCCAGATTCTGCGGGATTCGGTGGTACCGCCTCCCCGGCTTGAACGGGGGACCTCTGGATCCACAATCCAGCGCTCTAACCAACTGAGCTAAGGCGGCACAGGGCGGTCGTTTACTCCGGGCGAGGGCAGGGCGCAAGACCCGACAGCCTGCCGGGGCAGGTTTTCCTGCGGGTCGGCCATATGGCGGCAGGCGCATATGCCGATCGCAGGCGCTTGCCCAGCCCGCCGCACCGCGCTACGCAATCGTCAACCTGAAAGGAGCGGGCCATGGGTATCAACAAGGAAAGCGACGTTTCGGCGAACCTGCAGATCGGGCCGACGACCCTTGGCATGGTGCGTATCTATATCGAGGCCGACGGCGTGGATCTGCCGCTCGATTTCGAGCCCGAAGAGGCCGAGGACATCGCCGAGGAACTTCGCGCCGCTGCCGAACGGGCGCGTGCGATGACGATGAAGAAATAATCAGTCGCCGACAAGACCGCGCACGCCCGGGTCGCGCAGGGCGTGCAGCCGCCGCGCGGCGTGAACGGCGAACCTCAGCGTCATCGCCTTGCGCCTTGCTCCGGCGAGCTTGCGTTCGGGCGCCATGCGCAGGATCTCGGCATCGTAGGAATCGGCAACGATCAGTCCGGAATCGCCGGGCAGCAACTCGGTCGGGAATTCCGCGTCCACCGCCCAGAAGAACCGGTCGCACCATTCGAGGTAGCCATGCCACTTGGTGTCCGAGGTGAAATCGGCGCGGCTCGATTTGCACTCAACCACCCAGATGTCGCCCCGGGGACCCAGCGCCATCACATCCACCCTGAGCCCCGGCGCCGGGACCAGTTCCTCGACGGTGACGAAGCCGTGGCTGGCAAGATGCCGGCAGACACCGCGCGCCAGCAACTGGCCGGGCATCAGCGTTTCGGCGTTGGGAAGCGCGTGGTCTGTCATGTCCTGAATGTGAACAATTGGCGAACATTTTGCAATGGTCCAGATTCGGTCTGTGGCGCTTTCCCCGGACCCGGCGGTTCGGATTGGCGCCGGAACCCGAACGTGGCTCTTGCCGGAACGTGGTGAAAAGCTTATGTCAGACGCTGGCGGATCTGCCCTTCCTGTGCAGGGGTCAGCATTCCAGTGGCCTTAAGCAATTCCGATGGAGCTGGCTCTGTCCGGACCCTGGTTCGGTTATCCGGCGCCCACCTGTATTTACAGGTCCTCGGGAATCGAAAGCCCCCACGGTTGCGTGCGGTCCCCGCCACCTCCGTTTGCCGGGGTTCCCGCCGGTTCAGGCGTGGACCCCGGAGCGGAAAGCCAACCCGATATCGAGAATGGCGATTGTCAGGCGCGGCTGTCGTCGGTCGAAACGGTCAGGCGTCCGTCCTGCGGGACGGTCGGCGTGGCGAATGCGATGCGCTTGCCACGCCCAGCATCCTCGTCGTGACTGGTCATCCGCATGATCGAAATGCCGAACTGCACCCCGGCAAAGACGATGCCGTTGAATACCCAAAGCATCAGAACCGCAATCCAGCCGCCCCTGGTATGGGTGACGAGGTGCCAGAGGTTTGCCACGTCGAGCCCGAGCAGCAGGGTGACGAAGATCGCCGAAAGGACATAGCCGATGATGACCTGGCGGATATAGAGGCGGACAAGCTCGGGCATGGCGGACCTTTGGCTGAGATTCGATCGTCTGAGGTCTGGGCGTTGCGGCAAAGCATAACGTGCCGGGCGGTAAAACGAAATGAAAATACCGAATATGTCCTGACGTAATATGCGTCACCGCCCAAACGGGTCGCCGGGGCGAAGACGAGATCAGAATTTCTCGGGCTGGGCCTCGCGCGCCATGTGGTCGAGCACCGCATTGACGAATTTCGGCTCACGCCCCTCGGGGAAAAACGCCGTTGCGATATCGACGAACTCGACGATCACCACCTTGGGCGGGGTTTTCGCCGCGACCAGTTCCGCCCCGGCAGCGCGGAACAGGGCGCGCAGGGTGGGGTCGATCCTGTCGATCGGCCATTTGGCGACCAGCGCGCGATCGGTCATCTGGTCGATCCTCGCCTGTTCGTTGACGGCGGTGAAGACCAGCTTGCGGAAGGTATCGGGATCGCCCTCGGCCATTTCCACGCCGTCATAGACCGCGCCGAAGCGCAGATCCTCGAATTCGCGGCTGATCTGGTCGGTGGTCTGCCCCGAAACCTCCATCTGGAACAGCGCCTGCACCGCATAGAGCCGCGCGGCGGATTTCATCTGGCGTTTGTCGGTCATGCGCACGCGGGGCCTCCGGCTTCGCCTGCAAGTTGCACTTCATCTCGCAGCGGTTTGAAGCCAATACGTTTCTTTTCGTTTCCAAAGCGGCGGGAAAGGGCGATCAGATGCAGCGCCGCCGCCGCCGCCCCGCCGCCCTTGTTCTGGCCGGCGGCCTCGGCCCGGACCTCGGCCTGGGCGCGGTTCTCGACCGTCAGGATGCCGTTGCCGATACAGGCGCCTTCGAGCCCCAGCAGGGAAAGCGCGTGCGAACTGTCGTTACAGACGGTATCGTAATGTGAGGTCTCGCCGCGGATCACGCAGCCGAGCGCCACGAAACCGTCGAAGTCCGACTGCCGGTAGGCGATCCGGATCGCGGTGGGCACCTCGAGCGCGCCGGGCACCTCGACAACCTCGTGGCTGCCGCCGACCTTGCCGATTTCGGCAATCGCGCCGGTGACCAGTTGGTCGGCGATATCCCGGTAATAGGGGGCGACTACGATCAGCAGTTTCACCGGCCGGTCGAATTCCGGCAGCGGCAGGGTGTGTTGGGATTCGGCCTGGGCCATTGTCTACTCCGAAATGGGGCGCGTGCCGACGATGCGGAGCCCGTAGGCGTCGATTCCCAGATAGCGCGTTGCCGGAGAGTTGGTCAGCAGGATCAGTTCGTGCAGCCCGAGGCTCGACAGGATCTGCGCGCCGAGCCCGGTGTTCTTTACGATGCGCGGGCCTTCCTCTTCGTCGAGCTTCAGCTTCCGGTCCGGGTTGCGGAACAGGCAGACCACGCCGCGCCCCTCGCGGGCGATGATGTTCATCGCCCGGCCGAGCATGTCCGGCTGGTCGGTGCCGATGCCGAGCATGTCCTCCATCACGTCGATGGCATGGGTGCGCACCAGAACCGGCCCCGGCGTGGCGATGTCGCCCTTGACCAGCACGACATGTTCGGTCCCCTCGGATTCGTCGGTGAAGATGCGCAGCGTCCATTGCCCGCCAAAGAGCGAGTCGACCTGCCGGGTTTCGGTTTCGCGGACGAGGTTGTCGTAGCGGCGACGATAGGCGATGAGATCCGAGATCGTGCCGATCTTCAGCCCGTGCTTCCGGGCAAAGGCAACCAGATCGGGCAGGCGGGCCATGGTGCCGTCTTCGTTCATCACCTCGCAGATAACGCCCGAAGGGTTGATACCCGCCAGCCGCGACACGTCGACCGCCGCCTCGGTATGGCCGGCGCGGACCAGCACGCCGCCCTCGCGCGCCCGCAGCGGAAAGACATGGCCGGGCGTCGCGATATCGGCGGCGATCGAATTGTCGTCGATGGCAACCGCCACGGTATGGGCGCGGTCGTGGGCCGAAATGCCGGTCGAGACCCCTTCGCGCGCCTCGATCGAGACGGTGAAGGCGGTTTCGTGCCGCGAGGAATTGTTGGAGGCCATCAGCGGCAGGCCGAGCGCGTCGATCCGTTCGGGCGTCAGGCACAGGCAGATCAGCCCGCGCCCGTGGGTGGCCATGAAGTTGATCGCATCGGGCGTCGCCATCTGGGCGGGAATGCACAGATCGCCCTCGTTCTCGCGATCCTCGTGATCGACGAGAAGATACATGCGTCCGTTGCGGGCCTCGTCGATGATCTCGTCGACGGGCGAGATTGCATCGGCATAAGTTGTGTCGGTCACGTCATGGTCCCCGGAAAGCTGGCGGCGGGATAGCCCAAGGTCAGGGCCAATACCAGAGCGACCATGCGGGAACAAGCGTATCCCGCGCCGGGGCGGATGAACAGTTTCCGATCCGACGACCGGGCCGCAACAGGCGCCCGGTACCATCCGGCGATCCACCGGGCGCGTTTCCACGCCCGGCGGACGATCATGGCCTGTCGTTCAGTGTTCGCCGACGGGCGCCATGAAACTGAGCGTGACTTTGTTGCTGAACTTCTGCGCCTTTTCCGGGGTCGGATGGTCGACCGCATGGGCAACCAGAAGGATGTTTTCGCCGGGCTGCACCGTCCAGCCGGCCCGCCCTTCGGCATCCGTCCTGACCGGAGCGACACCGGGAATGAACGATGTCAGGTCGGCATCGGCCAGCGGCAGGCCGTTAAACAGCACCACAACCGGAAGCGTATCACCGGCCTTCAGCGAAAGCGGATCGGCCCCGGGCATGATTTCGAGCGGCAGCCCGAAGGGGGTGAAGCTGTCGGCGTGATCGGCGACCGCGATGGTATGGCGATAGGTTTCCGTCGAGGTGTCGGCATTGGCGACCTCGTTGGCGGGCAGCGGGTGCCACCGGCCATCGGTGTCCTTGGTCCAGAAGCCCGAGGCATAGGTGCCGGCAAGGACTACCGCGCCGTCGCCGGGAAGAAAGGCGACGTGATCGACACGTTCCTCGGCCTGAACGGCCGCATCGTTGCCTGCCGCATCGTGCGCCGCCATATTGGCGAGGCTCGACAGGGTGTAGGCGTCGTCGCCTTCGCCCCAATGGCCATTCACCAGCGTCCAGGCCCCGAAACGGTGGGCCATGAAGCTGTCATGTGCCGAGACCATGCCCGGAATGAACAGCGCCAAAGCAACTGCGACTGCTGTCGTCCTGCGAATCATAACATATCTCCGATATGAGTTTCGGCAGGGCGCAGGCAACGGCGATGTCGTCGTGGACCGGATAGACCATCATGCAATCTCCGCTCCGGGGCACCCCGCCCGGTCTGAGGTGACTGCGGTGCATCTGCACCGGAGATGGCAGGTCTCCTGACTCGCGGATCTGGGCTTTCCCGAACCTTCCCGGACCAGACGATCCAGTGGTTTCATATCGGGATTGCTAGCCGCCTACAGTTGCGGGGGCAGTCGCGGATTTGGGCCATGCCCGCACCGCGTTCCCTTTTCACCCGACTCGTCCAAGCCGGGAACCATCGCGCGATCTGTCGCACGGCACGCATGCGGTGTCCAGCGGAGCGAACGTCGCAACCGCCGGTTGCGCCATTGCCCGCCGATCGCCGGCGGAACACCCGCGATCAGGCCGCGGCCCGGCGGCGGGCAACCGAGAAGTGGGCGGCGATGGCATCGATGAATGCATCGCGCGTGACGGGTACTTCCATCATCAGTTCGTGCTCGGCTTCGGGCACGATCCGCAGTGTGCCCTCCGGCCAGTTCGTCATCAGCCGGCGGATCGTGGGGATGTCGACGATGCGTTCGTTGGCGCCAACCCAGGTAAGACAGGGAATCTCGGGCGGGGGCAGGTTGCGCAGAATGCGCATTTCGCGCAGCGCCTCGTTCAGCCAGGTCATCGACGGCCCGCCGAGCGCAAGCTCGGGATGCACGGTAAGCTGGCGGCGCAGCCAGTCGAACATCTCGCGGTCGCGGGTCAGCGTGTTGTCGTGAAAATCCGTCCCCAGAACGTAGGTGACGGGCTTGGTCGATGGTACATAGGTGTGTCCGAACCCGGCCGAGTGGGAAAGCGTTGCCAGAACCTGCGCCAGCGGCCGCACAACACCCGGCAGCGAAATGCCCCACATCGGGCCGGAAAACGCGGCCGCATCGACCGGAAGCCCGCGATGAAGCGACCGGAGGCCGATTCCGCCGCCCATCGAATGGCCCAGCAGGAACAGCGGGCGCGGCAGCCCCAGTGCCCGAACCAGTTCCAGCAGAAGATCGGCGTCGTGCTGGTATTCGCGAAACGCGCCGACATGGCCGGTCGCCGGATCGTCGAGTTGCCGGTCGGCAAGGCCCTGGCCGCGCCAGTCGATGGCGACGCAGGCAAAGCCGTGCGAGATGAACCGCGCCGCCGCCGGCCCGTATTTCTCGACATATTCGGTGCGTCCCGGGAACAGCAGCACGGTGCCCTTCGGGGTATCCGTGGCAGGTGTTCCGTAATGGGCCAGCCGCACGCGCACGCCGTCGGGCGCGGTTGCCCAATAGGCGCGCGCCTCCTGTGGGGCGTTGGCGATATCCTTGAAAAACGGAGCCGGTTCAAAGGTCATTTTGTTCTTTTCGCTTCAGGAAAGCACCGTGCCGAGCTGCATGGCTGTTCCCATGTCACCCTCGACGGTGAGACGGCCCTGCATGAAGGCGGTTGTGGGGTTGAGATCGCCGGCCAGAATAGCCTGAAACGTCTCGGCGTCGGATGTCAGCGTCACGTCGGCGCGTTCGTCGGAAACGCGAATGCCGCCGCCGTCGATCATCACGGCCCCCTCATCCCTGATGACGAATTTGGCGGAACCGTCAAACGCGCCCTGCATACGGTTTCCGAGGGCGATCACGGCCTTGTCAAGAAGTTCACTCACACGTCTCTCCTGTAATACTTTAAGATGTTGCGTGGCGGGGCAGTTGGAATCCCCCGCAGGTGCGATACATTGAAATCGTTATGGGAACGAAGATACCATTTCTCAATCAATTCGTAACGGCATTCCTTGCCGTCACCGTTTCCGTTTTTCCGGCGCTGGCCGAAATGCCCGCCAACCCCGAGGCCGAGCGCCTGCTTCGCGAACTTGCGAAACCCGATCAGCCGGGGTGGCGTCAGATCGAGGATAGCATCGTGCGCGAATGGTCCAAGTCAGGATCTCCTGCCATGGACCTGTTGCTGCAACGGGGCACGGAAGCGATGGAGGCGGGCGATACCGACGCCGCGATCGCCCACCTGACCGCCCTGACCGACCATGCACCGGATTTCGCCGAAGGCTGGAACGCCCGTGCCACCGCGTTCTTCCATGCCGGCGAACCGGGCCTTTCGCTGGGCGACATCGGCCGCACGCTTGCGCTCAATCCCAGCCATTTCGGTGCGCTTTCGGGGCTGGCGATCATACTGGAAGAACTCGGCAACGAGCGCGAATCGCTCGGGGCCTACCGGATGCTGCAGGCTATACATCCGCACCGCCCGGAAGTAAGAGAGGCCATCGAACGGCTGGAGAAGACGGTCGAGGGCGAGAATCTCTGAGATTCGCCCCGGCATCTGAGGGACCCGACATGTTGAGAAGCACGACCGTTACGGCGGTGCTGGGTCCGACAAACACCGGCAAGACCCATTACGCGATCGAACGCATGCTGGCGCACCGGACCGGCGTCATCGGACTGCCGCTCAGGCTGCTGGCGCGCGAGGTCTACGACCGGATCGTCGGGTTGCGCGGCCCCTCGGTGGTCGCGCTTCTGACCGGGGAAGAACGGATCGTGCCGGAACGGGCGCAGTACTGGGTCTGCACCACCGAGGCGATGCCGGTCGGAATGGGCGCCGATTTTCTGGCGGTCGATGAAATCCAGCTTTGTGCCGACCCCGAGCGCGGCCATGTCTTTACCGACCGGTTGCAGCATGCGCGCGGGCTGCACGAGACGATGTTCCTCGGCTCGGACACCATGCGCGGCGCCATCGCCGCACAGGTCGAGCGTGTGCAGTTCCTGCATCGCGAGCGGTTTTCCGAGCTGTCCTATACCGGCCAGCGCAAGATTTCGCGCATGCCGCCGCGTTCCGCCATCGTCGGGTTCTCGGTCGAGAACGTCTATGCCATTGCCGAACTGCTGCGCCGCCAGAAGGGGGGCGCGGCGGTTGTGATGGGTGCGCTCAGCCCGCGCACGCGCAACGCACAGGTCGATCTCTATCAGAACGGCGACGTGGACTATCTGGTCGCCACCGATGCGATCGGCATGGGGCTCAACCTCGATATCGCCCATGTGGCGTTTTCGGGGCTGGTAAAATTCGATGGCCGGCGCATGCGACATCTTGCTCCGAACGAACTGGCGCAGATCGCCGGGCGCGCCGGGCGCTACAAGACCAACGGCACCTTTGGTGTGACGGGCGAGGCGCCGCCGCTCGACGACGAGGTGGCGCAGGCGATCACCAGCCACCGCTTTGCACCGGTGCGCAAGCTGCAATGGCGCAATTCGGAGCTCGAATTCGGCTCGATCCACCGGCTGATCCAGTCGCTCGAGGAAAAGACCGGCGACGAATGGCTGACGCGCACCCGCGAGTCCGACGATCTCATGGTGCTGAAATCGCTGGCACAAAATGCCGGGGTCACCGGCCGCCTGCACGGCGCCCGCGATGTGCGGCTGCTGTGGGAGGTCTGCCGGATCCCCGACTACCGGGGCATTTCGCACGCCGAACACGCCGGGCTGCTGGAACGGATATTCGGCTTTCTGCACGATGTCGGCCGGGTGCCGGACGACTGGATGGCGCAGCAGGTCAAGCGGATAGACCGGCCCGGCGGCGATATCGACGCGCTGAGCAAGCGGCTGGCATATATCCGCACATGGACCTACGTGGCGCAGCGTTCGGGCTGGCTGGACGATGAATCGCATTGGCGCGAGGAGACTCGCGCGGTAGAAGACCGCCTGTCGGACGCCCTGCACGGTGCGCTGACGCAGAGATTTGTTGACCGGCGCACATCGGTGCTCATGCGCCGGTTGAAGCAGAAGGAGATCCTCGTGGCCGAGGTGAACGACAAGGGCGAAGTGACGGTTGCGGACCAGTTTGTTGGCCGGCTGGAGGGATTCCGCTTCAGCCAGGACAAATCCGCGACGCCGGAAGAGGCCAGGATGCTGCGCCAGGCGGCGATGACCGCGTTGCGGCCCGAGTTCTATCTGCGCGCCGACCGGTTCTACAATGCGCCCGACACCGAGATCGACTTTACCGAGCAGGGCGGCCTCATGTGGGGCGAGCATGCGGTGGGCAAGCTGGTCAGGGGCGGCGATGCGCTGCATCCGCAGGTGGTGGCCTTCGTCGAGGAAGACGCCGGCCACGAGGTCGTCGACAAGGTGACACGCCGGTTGCAGCATTTCATCGGGCGCAAGGTTGCCACGCTGTTCGAGCCGCTGACGGGGATGGGCAAGGACGAAACCCTGACCGGCCTCGCGCGCGGCTTCGCTTTCCGGCTGACCGAGGCTTTCGGCGTTCTGCCGCGCGACGGCGTGGCCGCCGAGGTCAAGGAACTGGATCAGGAAACACGCGGGCAGCTTCGCCGGCACGGGGTGCGTTTTGGCCAGTATACCGTTTTCATGCCGGCGCTGCTGAAGCCCGCGCCGACCCGCCTCAGGCTGGTGCTGTGGTCGCTGTGGAACGATCTGGATCAGTTTCCCGAGGCGCCGCCACCGGGGCTGGTGACCGTTCCGGTTCCCGAAGGGACGCCGCAGGAGCACGCGGCGATGTCGGGCTACCGGATCGCCGGAGAGCGGGCGATTCGCATCGACATGCTGGAGCGGCTTGCCGATCAGCTTCGCAACCGGGACAGCCGCGCCGGTTTCGAGGCGACCGCCGACATGCTGTCGATCACCGGAATGACGCTCGATCAGTTTGCCGCCCTGATGGAGGGGCTGGGATATCGCGTCGAAAAGGGCGAGCGGCTCAAGATCCGCGCGCCCAAATCCGAACCGCAACCCGGGGCGGATGGCGGGGGCGCGCCGGAAGGTGACGAAACCGCCATCGCTGCCGAAACCCCTGCCGACGATGCCGCGCTGGCAATCGCCGAGCCTGACGCAGCGACCGGTGCGGCGGATATCGTGGCCGCCGATGTGACGGCTGATGTTGATGCACCCCAGGTCGAACCGGTGCCGGTTGCGACCGATACGGCGCCGGAACCGACGCTGACAGAGGCGATGCCAGCGGAAGCGATGCCGGCAGATGCGGTGGAAACCTCTTTCGCTGCTGCTCCGGCCGAACCGGCAACGCCGGCGGATAGCGCGGACGAACCGGAGACCGAGGTTTTCTATACCTTCTTCTGGGGTGCACGGCGGCAGGGCGGTGGCCGCCCGCACCGCGAGCAGGGCCGCGAGCGCGGCCGAGGAGAGGGTCAGGGACGGGGCGAGCGCGGCGAACGTCAGGGCGGCAAGCCGCCACGCGGCAAGGGCGGCAAACGGCCCCAGCGCGCCGATGGCAAGGGGCCCGACGGCAAGGGCCGGGGCAAGGATGGCAAGCCGCAGGGGCCAAAGACCTACGAGGCCCGCCCGCCGCGCAAGGAAAAGCCGATCGACCCGGACAACCCCTTCGCCGCCGCCCTGATGGGGCTGACGGGAAAGAAGTGACCCCATGTGCCGTCAATGACCGGAGAAACGGGCCCGGAGACGGGCCTTCGGATCGACAAGTGGCTGTGGCAGGCACGGTTCTTCAAGACCCGCAGCCTTGCCGCGAAGCAGGTTGCCGAAGGCAAGGTGCGCGTCAATTCCGTCAGGATATCCAAACCGGCCCGGACCGTTGGTATCGGGGATGTCCTGACCTTTCCGCAGGCGCATGCGATCCGTGTGGTGAGAATCCTGGCGCTCGGCACGAGGCGCGGCCCGGCGCCCGAAGCGCAGGCACTCTACGAAGATCTCTCGTCACCTGAAAACCAGACCGTTCAGACCCCGCTGGCAAGAGGCGGCCCACGTCCGACTAAAAAAGTATATCGCAGATTCATCAATTCTCGCCCCGATCCCCTTGATTAGGCCGTAAGCGTCGGTTAGGTCACACGGAAACGCGAACCCGGAGACTCTCATGACCTACGTCGTCACGGAAAACTGCATCGCCTGCAAATATACCGATTGTGTCGAGGTCTGCCCGGTCGACTGCTTTTACGAAGGCGAGAATTTTCTGGTGATTCATCCCGACGAGTGCATCGACTGCGGCGTGTGCGAGCCCGAATGCCCGGCCGATGCCATCCGTCCCGATACCGAGCCGGACATGGAGCAATGGGTCGAGTTCAACCGGAAGTACTCCGAGCAATGGCCGGTGATCGTGACCAAGAAGGATCCGCTGCCGGACGCCGAGGAGATGGACGGCAAGCCGGGTAAGATGGAACTCTTTTCGGAGAGGCCGGGCGAGGGCGGCTGAGCCACTGATTCGCGCCCCGCGCCCGGTCGATTTGCCGGATGGCACACCAAAATACACCCCAACTGACCCGTTTCCAGCAGTTTTTCGCTGTTCACAGGCCTTTGTAGGCGATTCTGCACTGCGGCGCTTTGATTTTTGCAAAAAAAATGTTATCTGTCTGTGACGATGAGCGCAAGAAATACACGACCCGACAACCGGGGCTGCGTCCGGTTGGCGGGAGTATGTGAACCCCGATACACAGAACCTCGCCAGAGATTTCGTGGCGCGGGTTTTTTGTTGCTGTGATCGGGGATCGAACCAAGGGGTAGACATGACAAAGACAAAAAAACCGGAGTTTCGCCCGAACGATTACGTCGTCTATCCGGCGCATGGCGTCGGGCAGATCATCTCGATCGAAGAGCAGGAGGTCGCGGGGCTTTCGCTTGAACTGTTCGTGATCTCGTTCGAGAAGGACAAGATGACGTTGCGGGTGCCGACGAACAAGGTCGCTTCGGTGGGTATGCGCGGGCTTTCGTCGCCGGACACCGTGTCCAGGGCGATGACGACGCTGAAAGGCAAGGCCAAGGTCAAGCGGGCCATGTGGTCGCGCCGGGCGCAGGAATACGAGCAGAAGATCAACTCGGGCGATCTGATCGCCATCGCCGAGGTCGTGCGCGATCTGCACCGCACCGACGACCAGCGCGAGCAATCCTATTCCGAACGCCAGCTCTACGAGGCGGCGCTGGAACGCCTGACGCGCGAGGTTGCCGCCGTGGCCGGGCTTGGCGAAAACGATGCGCAGAAGCAGGTTGACGACGTGCTGGTCAGCCGCGCCGCGTAAGCAGGATCGACAGCGACGGAAACGGGGGCCGCATGGCCCCCTTTTTCATGGCCGGGCCCGTGCCCTCAGACAAGAAGCGCCGTCGCCGCGACCAGGCAGGCGATCTCGGCCATCTGCTGGGTCGCGCCCAGAATGTCGCCGGTCTGGCCGCCGATCTTCCTCCGTGCGATCACGGCGGCGGCCGCGGCGGCGGCGATGGTTGCAGTCAGCAACCCCAACGCCGCGGCGCCGACAAGCATCGCCGCGAGCAGCAGTGCCAAAGCGAAGCCTGCAACCATCACGGCGCGGCCGGGCCGCCCGAGCCTGCGCGACAGGCCGCCATCACGCGCGTTGGGCAGGGTGCCCATGACCACGATCATCACCGCGCGGCTGAGCAGGGCGGCGGTCAGCATTGCCGGAAGCAGCACCGGGGCCAGCACGGTCAGGGCGGCCCACCTCAGGCCGATGGCAAGGATCAGGGCGAGCACGCCATAGCTGCCGATCCGGCTGTCCTTCATGATTTCGAGCCGCCGCGCCCTGTCCCAGCCGCCCCAGAGCCCGTCCGCCGCATCGGCAAGCCCGTCCTCGTGCATCGCGCCCGTGATGACGACCTGCGCCGCCAGTGCCCCCCCCGCAGCCACCGATGCCGGGGTGCCGGATGTCAGCATCAGCCAGCCCACGCAGCCGGCCAGCAGCGCTGCCACGGCGCCGGCCAGCGGATAGGCCCAGGCGGCGCGTGCCCCGCGTGTCGTGGCGTATTCGGGCGGAACGCGAACCGGCAGGCGGGTCAGAAGCGAAAGCGCGAGGGAAAGATCCCGCCACGAAAACAGGGGGGCACGAGTTGTCATGCGACCAATCCATGCAGGGGCTTGTCGCGGTCGGAATATGGGCGCAGAACCCCGGTGGCAAGAGCATCACGAGGCATGACATGAGCAGAAGCGCCCCATTTTCCGACATGGCAGGCATCCGCGCCGCGCTGAGCCGCCTTCCCGGGCCCGACAGGGCGGCGATCGCGGCAGCGCAGGCACGCAATTCCGCGCTGACAAAGCCGCCCGCCGCACTGGGAAGGCTCGAGGATCTGGCGATCTGGTACGCCGGCTGGCGGGGCGATGCGCGCCCGGCCTTCGGCACGCCGCAGATCATCGTCTTCGCCGGCAACCACGGGATCGCGGCGCGCGGCGTTTCGGCCTTTCCGCCCGAGGTCACCGTGCAGATGGTGGCGAATTTCCGTGCCGGCGGAGCGGCGATCAATCAGCTTGCCCGGGCGTTCGATGCGGTAATGGAGGTGGTCGCCATCGACCTCGACCGGCCAACGGTCGATTTCACCGAAAATCCGGCGATGAGCGAGGAAGAACTGGTTTCGGCCATGGCAACGGGCTGGGAGGCCGTCGATCCCGGCGCGGGGCTTCTGGTTACCGGTGAGATGGGGATCGGCAACACCACCAGTGCGGCGGCAATCGCGGCGGGTCTGTACGGCGACGGTGGCGAGTGGGTCGGGCGCGGCAGCGGGATCGACGATGCGGGGCTCATGCGCAAGCGCGCGGCGGTCGAAGCGGGGATCGAACGCCATGCCGAGGCGCTGTCGGACCCGCTGGAGGTTCTGCGCCGGCTGGGCGGGCGCGAAATCGCCGCGATGGCCGGCGCGATCCTTGCGGCGCGGTATTATCGCCTTCCGGTCATCCTCGACGGATTCATCTGCACGGCGGCGGCGGCGGTGCTCGAATGCCAGCAGCCGGGGGCGCTCGATCACGCCGTTGCCGGCCATGTCTCGGCCGAGGGTGCGCATGCGCAACTGCTCGAAAGGCTGGGCAGGGCGCCGCTTCTGTCGCTGGGCATGCGCCTTGGCGAAGGGTCCGGTGCGGCGCTGGCGATCGGCGTTCTCAAGGGGGCGGTGGCCTGTCATTCGGGGATGGCAAGCTTCGCCGAAGCGGGGGTCTCCGGCGGCGAAAACTGACCGGGGAGGGGCCGGAGACATTCTGCAGGCAGTAGCGGCGTACACGAACCGCCGCCGGCTCACTCCACCGATCTGGCCGGGGCTGTGTTCTGGTTGGCGCGCTCGGCTTCCAGCGCTTCGAGAATGGCGGTCTCGATTTCCTTGTTAAGTTCGCGTGCCCGGGCCAGGTAGGCCGGATTGTTTGCCAGCGGTCTGGTCGGATCCCAGAGCGGGGCAAGCTCGCGTACCGCCATCCTGTCCTGATGGAAGAACGTGCGCTCGATCTGGTTGGCCTCGAACTCGGAAAAATCCATGTTTTCCAGAACATATCGCCCGGCTCTCAGCGACGAGTCGAAAAGCTCGCGAACGATATCGTTCGCCCCGGCCTGATAGAGTTCGTAGACATGAACCCGGTCATGGGCACGGGCGACGATGTGAAGGTCGGGCCGCTGCGAACGGGCATAGGCGACAAGCCGGATCGTGTCCTGCCGGCTGCCGAGCGCGACCACCAGAACGCGGGCATCCTTGAGCCCGGCCGCATTGAGCAGGACGGGGCGGGTCGGATCGCCGAAAAAGGCCTTGAACCCGAACTTGCGCATCAGCTCGATCGAGGCGAGATCGTGATCGAGAACGGTCGCCCGCAGACCGGCCATCTGCACCATCCGGTTCACCACCTGCCCGAAACGCCCGATCCCGGCAATGATGATCGGGGCCTGCTCGTCGATCTCGTCGTGCTTGCGGTGTACATCGGTCGCGTCCGCATGATCGCCCATGCGGTGGGCGATCTTGTCGTAAAGGATGAACAGCAGCGGCGTGATGATCATCGACAGGGTGATGACCAGAACCAGAGTCTGGCCCATGCGGTTGCTCAGAAGCTGTTCCTGCATGGTGAAGGAGACGAGCACGAAGCCGAATTCGCCCGCCTGGGCAAGCCCGAGCGTGAACAGCCACTTGTCGCGCCGGCGCAGCCCGAAGAGATTGGCGAGCAGGAACAGAACCGCCATCTTCGTCAGCACCAGCAGCACCGTCAGCGCGATGATGTCGGTGAAGTTGGACGACATGTAGCCGAAATCGATTCCCGCCCCCACGGACAGGAAGAAGACCCCCAGCAACAGCCCCTTGAACGGTTCGATGTTGGCTTCCAGTTCGTGCCTGAATTCGCTGGTGGCCAGAACGACACCGCCGAGGAAGGCGCCGAGCGCCGGCGAAAGGCCGATGGCGACCATCAGATAGGCGATGCCGAAAACCACCAGAAGCGCCGTCGCCGTGTGGATCTCGCGCAGCTTGGCCATGTGAACGAAGCGGAAGAGGATCGGGGCAAGGTAGATACCCGCCAGGATGACCGAGGCGACCACCCCCATGATCACAAGCGTCGCCTGCCAGCCTGAAAGCCCGGCGATCAGCGAAAACGAATGATGCGCGGCCTCGATTTCCTCGGTTCCGCCGCGCTGGATGGCGCCGCTCGGGTCGATCCGGGGTGCGGGCGCCGGTGCAAGCATCGGCATGAGCGCCAGCATCGGAATGACCGCGATGTCCTGCATCAGCAGCACCGAGAATGTCGCCCTGCCGCCGGGCGACTTCATCAGGCCCTTTTCCGACAATGTCTGCAAAACGATGGCGGTCGAGGACAGGGCCAGTATCAGCCCGATCGCGATGGCAGTATTCAGGGTCTCGCCCATCAGCATCGAAAGAAAGGTGATGGCGGCGGTGGTCAGCACGATCTGAAGCCCGCCCAGCCCGAGCAGCTTGTCGCGCATCGCCCAGAGCGTCCGGGGGTCGAGTTCGAGGCCGATCAGGAACAGCATCAGGACAACGCCGAATTCGGAATAGTGGCGCAGCGTCTCGGCCTCGGTCCCGACAAGGGCGAGCAGGGGACTGATCAGGATTCCGGCCAACAGGTAACCCAGCACCGAGCCGAGCCCGAGCCGCGTTGCCAGGGGCACACCGATGACGGCGCCTGCCAGAAGAAGCGTCGCGTCGTCCAGAAAGCCTTCCATCGCTTCTCCTTCTCGGCCCCCGGCGCGGCTGATCATCCGGCCTGCCTCGTGAAACGGCCAGCCTGCCGCAGGCGGTTCGGTTTTCCGGGGCGTCGGCCAACAGGTAGTGCGGTGCGGCGCGTCTGTCCATGCGCGCAAAGGCATCGGCAGGGCACATCCCGGCAGCGCCGGCATCCGTGCCGTGCGCGATGCGGTCGCGCCTAGCCTTTGGGCATCTTGAGGGAAATGTTCCGGTTGCCCTTCTTGTAGAGCACCTCGCTCTGTCCGATGCCGACAACCCGGCCGCCGTCGAGCCGCGAACCGACCTTGACCTTCTCGTAGCGGCCCGAGGGCAGCCGTACCAGCGCCCTGCGGTCGTTCGAGGTGCCATAGACGCCGATCAGGGAAACCTTGTTGAGCGCCAGCGCGTTGGAAACCGTCGCCCGCCGGGCCACCGTCTTGGAGATCGGACCGGTCGGGTTCGCCCGTTCGCTGCGCGGAACCGCCGGGCCGCTCGACCGCGAAGCCGATGCGGTGGAGGCGGCGGCAGCGGCTTCTTCGGCCGCCCTGGCCTTGGCCTCGGCGGCCGCGCGGGCCTCTGCCTCGCGCTGCTTTGCCGCTGCGGCTGCGGCGGCCTGTTGCTGGCGCGCGGCTGCGGAGGCGGCGGCAACCTGCTGATCGCGCGCGGCGGCTGCGGCGGCGGCCGCCTGCTGTTGCCGGGCTGCGGCGGCCGCTACCTGACGGGCCTGCTCCTCTTCCGCTTCGGCCCGCGCCTGTGCTTCGGCCCGTTCCTGTTCGGCGGCCTCGTTGACGGCCCGTGCCCGGGCGGCGATCTGCGAGATATTGGCCGGCTTGAGCCGCGGCATTGGCGATTGCGCGACCGCACGCCGGGAGGCCGTGACGAGGTCGGCGGCAAGCGCGGCGTTCTCGGCCGGTTGACCGGCCTCGGTGCCAGCCTCCGCCTCCTGCTGACCTTCGATCGTTTCCGCATCCGCCATCCGCATCGCGGCATCCAGTGCCTCGGCGGTTTCCTGGCTGGAAAGCGGGCGGCGCAACGGGCGCAGCGCGGCAAGCTCGCTGCGGGTGTGACCGCCCAGGGTTGCCCGTTCGTATTCCGGTACCAGATCGCCGGGCCGCCCGCGCGGCCGTTGCGGCGCGTCGGTTGCCGGTGGCTCGTCCGGTGTGGGGACGGTGGTATCGAGCGTCGCCGGCCGTTTCGGCGGCACGATATCGGGCTTGCCCGAATAGATCAGAACGCCGTCGGGGTTGGCGGTGCCGGACGGGCTGGGCACCACCAGACCTTCGGCATCGAACTCGACCGCGGCATTGGGGTTGCGCGGCGGCGCCGGGCGCCTGGGGCGCGGATCCTCGCTGTCGCCCAGATCGGGAAGCGCAAGCGCATCGTGGTCGGCGATCGCCGGGTCGATCGAGGCGACATAGAGATCGGCGATCTGATCCTCGCGCGGCAGGAAACCGGGGTCTGGCGCGCGTTCGAGCAGGTCGTCGTCGGAAATCGCGGCCTGAACCGGATCGAACGCAGCCGGTTCGTCCGCGACAGGTTCGGGGGCAGAAACCGAGGCGACGGGCTCGCCGGGTGCGGGGGTCGAATCGCCGTCCGGCCACAGGGCGAATGCCGCGGCCACCACGGCAAGCACGGCGACAACGGCGGCAATCGCCATGTTGCGCCGCCCGTTGTTGCGCGGCGGCCTGTCGCGCGTTCCAAAGATCGCCATCGATTCCGCCTCGGACCTCGGCGGGCGCGGCGGTGCGGCAAGCGTTGGCGCCGGCTTTACCTGCGCCGCAGCCGCCACGGCTGCCTTTTCCGCCGAGATTCTGGTGTCCGGCGCGGCGTTGAATGGGGCCGGTTCCGGCGCCGGCGTGGTGGCGGAAGGTTCCGGTGCCTCGCGGCGGATGATGGTCAGCGCCGGCTTGTCGGCGGTCTGCGGGGCCGGAGCCACGGGGGGCGGCGCAATCTCTGGCGCGACGGGTGTGGCATCTTCGACAATCGCGGCAGAGGGCGCCGGTGCCGGCGGCACGGATTGTTCGATATCGTCCGGCGCGCCCCGGACCTCGGGCGTTCGCGTGGAAACGAACGTGGCGGCGGGCAGGTTGTCTGTAGCCTCGTCCACCGGCGCGATATCCGCTGCACCGGTGTCGATGGCGGGCGATCCGGTTCCGCCATCCGGGGGCGGGACCGGTGCGTCGCCGCCGGGCCTCTCGTTCTGCGGTTCCTCTGCCGGTGTGACAGCCTCGTCGGAAAGCTCGCCGGCCTCGTCGGTATCAGGCGGCGGCGGCTCGGCAAAGGCATTCCCATCGGCTTCCGGCAGGGAGTCCCATGTGGCCGCCGGTCCGAAATCGGCCGCGCGGGGGAAGTTGTTCCCGCTGGGCCAGGCCAGAAAACCGGTGGGATGGAACCCGTGCGCGACGGCGAAATCCTGCGCCTCGTCGAGCGTCTCCAGCGCGACGGCAGCGACATGCAGGGTGCCATTCTCAAGCGCCCAGTCATAGGCAAGTTCGTCCAGCGCATAGGGGGTGGCGCCGTCGAGTTCCTGCGCGACGCGCTCGGGCGGCGTTTCGTCGCCAGGTGTATCGGCCGCCAGCGCAAGATAGAGAATCTGGGAATCGGGCAGGACAAGCGCCACCGTGGCGGGCCCGTCCGTTGCCAGTTCGGCGGCGATCGCCTTCAGCCGGGCAAGTTGCGCCGCCGCGTCGGGTGCGTCGAGCAGCACCTCGGCCAGCGGCAACCACCCGCCGGTGGCGCGCTCGAGAAGCGCAATACTCTCCTGGTCGAGTGTCAGGACAAAACGCGTGGTCATCGCAACCTTCTGGGCCGTGCACCGGGCAATCGCAAGCCGGCAAACATCTTGGCGAGTGTCTATAGCAGAAATCTGCTGAAACAAACAGGAACCGGCCAAGATTCCTTTGCCGGCGCGCGTCTGTTCCTGCAGATGAGGGCTGGTAGCAAAAGGACCCATGACATGAAACGCATTATTCCGGCGATGCTGGCGGCGCTGACGGTTTCCCTGAGCGCGGCCGGGGCCGCCGAACCCCGGGCGCCGACCGAGGAGCCCGCCATCCTGACGGTGCAGGGCGAGGGCCGGGTCGCCGCACCGCCGGACATGGCCACGGTGACCTTCGGCGTGGTGACGGAAGATACCGAGGCGGCGGCGGCAATCCGCCGGATGGGAGAGCAGGCCACCGCCGTTCTGGCGCGGATCGAAGCCGCCGGTATCGCCGCTGCCGACATGCAGACGACGGGGATGTCGCTCGAACCGCGCTGGACCTCCTATCAGTCGTTGCCGCGGCAGGAGGCGGCGCGGATCGAGGGCTATACGGCCTCGACCGAGGTGTCGGTCAGGGTGCGCGACCTGCAAAAGCTGGGCGGCCTGCTGGACGCAACGGTTGGCGACGGGGCGAACCTGCTGCGCGGGCTGACCTTCGGGCTTCAGGATCCGGTGCCGTCCGAAGACGCGGCGCGAACCCGCGCCGTGGCCGATGCCACCCGCAAGGCGGCGCTGCTGGCCGGGGCGGCGGGGGTCCGGCTGGGGCGGATTCGCAGCATCGACGAATTCGGAACCTCGCAGCCGATGATGATGCGGATGGCCGCCGATGCCTATGCCGGCGAGTCGATGCCCACCGCCGCCGGCGAGGTGGCCGTCACCGCCGGGGTTCGCATCGTGTGGGAAGTGCTGCCCGGCGAAAAGTGATCCGCCGGGCCGAAGATCAGGCGGTGGCCCTGGCCAGCGCCTGATCGAGATCGGCGATCAGATCGTCGGCGTCCTCGATCCCGATCGAGATCCGCACCACGCTGGGGCCGGCGCCCGCCGCTTCCTGCTGTTCGGGTGTAAGCTGGCGATGGGTGGTCGAAGCCGAATGGATGATCAGCGAGCGCGTATCGCCAAGGTTGGCGACATGGCTGAACAGCTCCAGCGAATCCACCAGCTTGACGCAGGCCTCGTAACCGCCCCGGACCGAAACGGTGAACAGCGCGCCGGCCCCTTTCGGGCAGATGCGGGCAATCCGCTCGTGATAGGGCGACGATGGCAGGCCGGCATAGGTGACCTTTTCGATACGCGGGTCGTTTTCCAGCCAGGTGGCGATCTTCATCGCGTTGGCGACGTGCTTTTCCATGCGCAGGCTGAGCGTCTCGATCCCCATCAGCGTGTAATGGGCGCCCTGCGGGTTCATCGTCATGCCAAGATCGCGCAGACCGACCGCGATGCCGTGGAAGGTAAAGGCCATCGGCCCCAGCGCCTCGTGGAACTTCAGCCCGTGATAGGCGGGTTCGGGCGCGCTGAGCGACGGGAACTTTCCGCTGGCCGACCAGTCGAACTTGCCCGAATCGATGACCGCGCCGCCGGTCACCGTGCCGTTGCCGGTCAGGTACTTGGTGGTCGAGTGCACCACCAGCGTCGCCCCCAGCGCAATCGGGTTGCACAGGTAGGGCGTGGCCGAGGTGTTGTCGACGATCAGCGGGATGCCGGCGTCGTTGGCGATGGCTGCCATGGCCGGAATGTCGGTGATGTAACCGCCGGGGTTGGCGATGGATTCGCAGAAGATCGCCCGCGTATCGTCGTCGATGGCCGCCCGGACGGCCTCGGGGTCGTCCATGTCGACGAATCTGGCCGACCAGCCGAAACGTTTGATGGTCTGGGTGAACTGGGTGATCGTGCCGCCGTAAAGACGGGTCGAGGCGACAAGATTGCAGCCCGGCATCATCAGCGGAAACAGCGCCATGATCTGCGCCGCGTGCCCCGACGAACAGGTGATGCCGCCAACGCCGCCTTCGAGCGCCGCAATCCGCTCGGCCAGCGCCATGACGGTGGGGTTGGCCAGGCGCGAATAGATATAGCCGACCTCTTCGAGGTTGAAGAGCCGCGCGGCATGATCGGCGTCTTTGAAGACATAGGCCGTGGTCTGGTAGATCGGGATCTGCCGCGCGCCGGTGGCGGGGTCGGCCTTTGCGCCGGCATGTACCTGCAGCGTGTCGAAGCCGAGTTTGCGGTCGTCGGTCATGGTGTCCTCCGGGATATCCTGTCCTCGCGGTGTAGGGCCTTTGGCGGCACATCACAATGGCGCGACGCCGGGGTGAGACACCGTGATCCCCGGACACTTTTCATTCCGGCGCGACCGTGCGGTCAGGATGCGATCTGCGCGTCGCAGGCCCGGCGGAAGCACTCGCCAAGGATGAAATCCCAGCGTTCGTCGTAGTTGGCCGCCGCTGCGGCGCCGGCGGCACCCATGCGATCGAACCGGCTGTGCACCAGTTCGATCACGCATCCCGCGCCGCCGGGGGTGAAAGACAGCGCGACATGCGACGCCTGATCGGGATCGCGCCCGACATACCAGTCGATCCCGATGTTCCGGGCCGGTCGCCAGACGGTTATTTCCCCCCAATCGGCGGTGTTGCCGTCATGACGGGTCTCGACGATCCGGCCGCCGACACGCGGATCGAGCGCGAGATCGGTTGCGGCCTTTCCCTCGGATGCCGAGAGCGAATAGGAGGCAAGCGGCCACCATTCGGCAAGGCGGAGGGCGAAGAGATGGAATGCCTCCGGTGCCTCCAGTGGCACCTTCAGGGTCTTGCGGATTGCGGTATCGGTCTCGGACAAGATGCGGTTCCTTTCCGGTTGGCAATGGGGCATGGGCGGTGGTCGGGCAGGACCGTCGGCGGCGGGTCGCAGGTGGGGCCGCAGACGGTGCTGATCTTTACCCAAGGTAAGACTTTGGTGCCCGGGCTGTCAAACTTTTCCACCTGCGGTTGCGCGCCGCTCCGGGCGCCATGCGGCGACCGCAAGGGGAATGCGCCGCGTTTGCCGCCGTCCGAATGTCGCCCAATCCGGCGGGTGCCCTTGCAACCCGGAGGGGGCGACACTAGGACTCTACGCAGAATTTCGGCGGCGCCTGCACAAGCAGAGGCCCAATGCACGAGGCAGAACTCCCATGCGCGATCCCTATGAAACCTACATGGACCTTGTTCCGATGGTCGTCGAGCAGACCAGCCGCGGCGAACGGGCCTATGACATCTTCTCGCGGCTGCTCAAGGAACGCATCATCTTCGTCAACGGGCCGGTGCATGACGGCATGAGCCAGCTTGTCGTGGCGCAGCTTCTGCATCTGGAGGCCGAGAACCCGTCCAAGGAAATATCGATGTATATCAACAGCCCCGGCGGCGTCGTGACCTCGGGCCTGTCGATCTACGATACGATGCAGTACATCAAGCCCAAGGTCTCGACACTGGTTGTCGGGCAGGCGGCGTCGATGGGTTCGCTGCTGCTGACGGCGGGTGAAAAGGGCATGCGTTTCTCGCTGCCCAACAGCCGCATCATGGTGCACCAGCCCTCGGGCGGCTATCAGGGACAGGCGACGGATATCATGATCCACGCCGCCGAAACGCAGAAGCTCAAGGACCGGCTCAACAAGATCTACGTCAAGCACACCGGTCAGCCGCTCGAAAAGGTCGAGGCGGCGCTGGAGCGCGACAACTTCATGTCGGCCGAGGACGCAAAGGAATGGGGCCTGATCGACGAGATCGTCGAAAGCCGCAAGACACCCGGCGACGAAGGCAAATCCTGACCGGGCGCAGTCCGGTTGAAGCGACTGCCGAAAAGGTGGTTCATTTGGGCATTGTACCCCGAAGGGGGCTGCCATAGTCTTGTCGGGCCGGTTTCGGACGCTCGTCCGGAATGCGACCCGACGTTACGGCAAGCAGAACAGGCGACGAGCCTTAGGGGATTGGTATGGCGAACTCATCCGGTGGCGACAGCAAGAACACGCTCTACTGCTCTTTCTGCGGAAAGAGCCAGCACGAGGTGCGCAAGCTGATTGCCGGTCCGACGGTGTTCATCTGCGATGAATGCGTCGAACTGTGCATGGATATTATCCGGGAGGAAACAAAGACTTCGGGGCTGAAATCCTCGGATGGCGTGCCGACCCCGCGCGAGATCTGCGACGTGCTCGACGATTACGTGATCGGGCAGGGGCGTGCCAAGCGGGTGCTTTCGGTGGCCGTGCACAACCATTACAAGCGCCTCAACCATGCGACGAAATCGGCCGATATCGAGTTGCAGAAATCCAATATCCTGCTGATCGGCCCGACCGGCTGCGGCAAGACCTATCTCGCGCAGACGCTGGCGCGCATCCTCGATGTGCCCTTCACCATGGCCGATGCCACGACGCTGACCGAAGCCGGCTATGTCGGCGAGGACGTGGAGAACATCATCCTCAAGCTGTTGCAGGCCAGCGAATACAATGTCGAGCGGGCGCAGCGCGGCATCGTCTATATCGACGAGGTGGACAAGATCACCCGCAAGTCGGACAACCCCTCGATCACCCGCGATGTCTCGGGCGAGGGGGTGCAGCAGGCGCTGCTGAAGATCATGGAGGGAACCGTCGCCTCCGTGCCGCCGCAGGGCGGGCGCAAGCATCCGCAGCAGGAATTTCTTCAGGTCGACACCACCAACATCCTGTTCATCTGCGGCGGGGCCTTTTCCGGGCTCGACAAGATCATAGCCCAGCGGGGCAAGGGATCGGCGATCGGCTTTGGCGCCGATGTCAAGGACGAGGGCAATCAGGACGTGGGCGAGTTGTTCTCGCAACTCGAACCCGAGGATCTGCTGAAATTCGGCCTGATCCCCGAGTTCGTCGGCCGCCTTCCGGTGATCGCAACGCTGGAAAACCTTGACGAGGATGTGCTGGTGACCATCCTGACCGAGCCGAAGAACGCCATCGTCAAGCAATACCAGCGCCTGTTCGAGCTGGAGGATACCGAGCTTGCCTTCACCGACGATGCCCTGCGCGCCATCGCCCACCGCGCCATCGAGCGCAAGACCGGCGCGCGCGGCCTGCGCTCGATCATGGAGGACATCCTGCTCGACACGATGTTCGACCTGCCAAGCCTCGAAGGGGTTCAGGAGGTTGTGGTCAACGAGGAAGCCGTTACCTCGGAATCGCAGCCGCTGCTGATCTATTCGGAAAACCGGGACGCAACCGCCGGGTGAGGCAATTGGTGCCGAACCGATAACCCGCCGGAGATATCCGGCGGGTTTTTATTTTTGGCAATGCGTTACAGATGAAAATTGATGTTGCGCTGATGCCTTTGTCAGAGGGTTACGGTTTCCACGCTCAGGATTGTCGGCAGGTGTCGCGCGATTTCGCTCCAGGTGTCGCCATCGTCTAGGCTCGCGAAGACCGATCCGCTGTTGGTGCCGAAATAGACTCCGGCCGGTTCGGCGCGATCGGTGGCCATCGCCTGTCTCAGTACGGTGAAATAGCAATCGCGCGTCGGTAGCCCGTTGTTCTGCGCTTCCCAGTTTTCGCCGCCATCGCGCGAGCGCCAGACCGCTGCCGAGGCGTCGGGCGGGAAGCGCCCCTTGCTGTCGCCGTTCAGCGGCAGAACCCAGATCGTCCGGCAATCGCCGGGATGCACGGCGACGGGAAAGCCGAATGTGCTGGGAAGTCCGCCGCCGATATCGCGCCAGCTTCGGCCGCCATCGGCGCTGCGGAACGTGCCATGGTGGTTCTGCTGATAGAGCAGGGTACCCCCGTTCGCATCGTCGCGTGCGATCTGCAGGTTGTGCACGCAATGACCGACCTCGGCCGCGTCGCCGCCGGCGGCGGCATCCGCATTGGAGCGGCGGTTGCGCCGCTCCCAGGTTGCACCGCCATCTTCGGTGGCAAAGACCCCGGCGGCGGAAATCCCGATCCACATCCGCGCCGGCGCATCGGGATCGACCGCAATAGAATGCAGCGTCAGCCCCGCCGCGCCGGGCTGCCAGCTTCCTTTCGACGGATGCTCGCTCAGCCCCTGTACGCGCGACCAGTTTGCGCCGCCATCGGTGCTTTCGAACAGCGTGGCGGGTTTCGCGCCCGCATAGAGCCGCCCGCCGGCATGCGCCAGCGACCAGATCGCATCGACCTCGCCGGTAAACGGCGCGGGCGGTGATGCCACCATGCCGTATTCCGCCGCCTCGTCGGGGTTGGCGGCAATCCAGGCGTCGGTCTCGCCATTGGCGAATTTGGAGAGCGTCCAGCTTTCGCCGCTCTCGTCGGAGCGCCACACGCCCGCGCCGTCCCAGGCGCCGCCGCCCGCCGCCCAGAGCCGGCCGGTTTCCGCATCGCCGACGACGTGGTTGATCGGCCATCCGTCGCACAGCGGGCCGCGTACCGCCCAATTCTGGCGCACACTATCCGATGACAGGATGAACACGCCTTTTGTCGTGCCGAGAAGTATCGAGACGTCTTTTGCCATCGTGCGGTTCCCGAGTGGTTTTCCGAAACAATATCATGGCTTGCGAAAACGGGAAGAGCCGGTATTGCGGCACCACGTGCCCGCAGAACCGGTTGGGGAGGTAACTCAATGACACGCCGGCTTGTTTCCACCGGCTCGCCCTTCGAGGCGCGCATCGGCTATTCGCGTGCGGTGGTTTGCGACGGCTGGGTCTTTGTCGCCGGAACGACCGGCTACGATTATTCAACGATGATCATGCCCGAACGAATCGAGGAGCAATGCGCCAACGCGCTGAAGACGATCGAACGCGCGCTGAGAGAAGCCGGGGCGGGGCTCGACGATGTGGTTCGCATCCGCTACATCCTGCCCGATGCTGCGGACTGGCCCGCCTGCTGGCCGATCACCAGCACGGCCTTTGCCCGTGCCCGCCCGGCCGCCACGATGATTGTCGCCGGTCTTCAGGAGCAGGAAATGAGAATCGAGATCGAGGTCACGGCGCGGATCCCCGGCGCCTGAGCAGCCACAGGCGCGGATCATCCGGCCGTCACATGACGGCGCCGATCTGCCATGGCACAAATTCGACGCCACCGTAGCCCAGTTCCTCGCTCTTCGTTTTCTCGCCCGAAGCGACCCGCAGGAAAAGTTCGAACAGATCGCCGCCCTTGCTTTCGATGCTGTCCTGTCCGCTGATGATCGTGCCGCAGTTCACGTCCATGTCGCCCTCCAGCCGCGCGTACATTTCGCTGCTGGAGGCGACCTTGATACAGGGTGTCGGCATGTAGCCCGAGACCGAACCGCGCCCGGTGGTAAATACGATCAGGTTGGCGCCCGAAGCAATCTGGCCGGTGACCGAGCAGGGGTCGAAACCCGGGCTGTCCATGAAGACCAGCCCCGTCTTGTCTATCCTTTCGCCAAACAGGTAGACATCGGTCAGCGGGGCGGTGCCGCTTTTCGCCACGGCGCCGAGCGATTTTTCGAGGATCGTCGTCAGCCCGCCGCGCTTGTTGCCGGGCGAGGGATTGTTATCCATCTCGCCGCCGTTGCGGGAGGTGTAATCCTCCCACCAGCGCACGCGGGCGACGAGCTTTTCGCCGACCTCGGCGGAAACCGCGCGGCGTGTCAGCAGATGTTCGGCGCCATAGATTTCCGAGGTTTCGGACAGGATCGTCGTGCCGCCGTGGCGCACCACAAGGTCCGAGGCCGCGCCGAGCGCCGGGTTGGCGGTGATGCCCGACAGACCGTCAGAGCCGCCGCACTGCATGCCGACGACCAGTTTCGAAACCGGCGCCGGCGCGCGTTCGGCGCGGTTGGCGATCGCGGCGATTCCGCGCAATTCCTCCAGTCCCCGGGCGACGGTCGCACGGGTGCCGCCCTCGTTCTGGATCGCCATGTAGCGCAGCGCGCCGTCAGCACGGATCGGCCGGCCATCGGCGAGGGCGGAAAGCTGCATCACCTCGCAGCCGAGGCCGACCAGAAGGATGCCACCGAAATTCGGCTGCCGGGCGTAGCCGGCAATGGTGCGGAACAGCGTATCATAGCCTTCACCCTTGCCGGACATGCCGCAGCCGGTGCCGTGGGCGATGGGAACGATCCCGTCGACATTCGGCAGATCGTCGAGAAGTCCCGATTTTTCAGCCGCTTCGGCGATGAACTTCGCCACCGAACCCGAGCAGTTCACCGTGGTCAGGATACCGATGTAGTTGCGTGTTCCCACCTGGCCGTCGGCGCGATGATAGCCGAGAAAGCTGCGCTTGTCGGTTGGGGCGGGCAGGGGGCGGGCGGCGGTGCCGAAGGCGTAATCCTGCGTGTGCTCGCCCACACCCAGATTGTGGACATGCACATGTTCGCCCACCGCGATATCGGCTTTGGCCTGACCGATGATCTGCCCGTAGCGGAGCACATTCTCGCCCTTCGAGATCGCGCGCGTCGCAATCTTGTGGCCGCGTGGGACCGGCTGGACCAGCGGCGCGTCCACGGCACCGATCTTTTGCCCCGCTTTCAGGTTGGTCAGGGCGACGACGACGTTGTCGTCGGGGTTGAGGCGGATCGCGTCGGCTTTGGGTGTCATTCCGTACCTCCCGGGGTGGCCATGCTGGCTGCCGATGATATCGCGGATCGTTAGCTTGACATGCAACATATGTCAACTAACATGCCAGTTCAGATGGCAAGGAGTCCGCATGTCGAGCGCCGCAATCGAAAATACGGCCGACCAGACACCGCCGGTCGAGGCGCTGGCGAGCATCGAGGGGATGACCGGGCCGCTTTCGCAACGGGTCTATACGGCGCTGCGAAAGGCGATCCTCGATCTGACCTTTCCGCCCGGCACCGTTTTGCGCAAGGCGGCGATCTGCGCCCGGTTCGGCGTGTCGCGTTCCCCGGTCGCCGAGGCGATCACGCTTCTCGGTGCGGAAGGGCTGGTCGAGGTGATCCCGCAATCGGCCACCCGCGTGGCACGGTTTTCGCTCGATGAAATTCGCGAAGAGTCCTTTCTGCGCGATGCCATCGAAACGACGGCGGCGGCGCGGGTCGCCGAAGGGCGGACCGACGACCAGCTTGCGCAACTGACCCGCAACCTGCGCCTTCAGGGACTGCTGGTCGAGGATCGCGATTATCCCGGCTTTCTCGAGGCCGACGAGGCGTTTCACACCCTGATCCTGTCATTCACCGGTTACCGCAAGGCGGTCGATCTGGCCGGGCAGCTTTCACTGAAGCTGCGGCGCGCGCGCCTGCTTATGATTCCGGACGAGGGCCGTGCCGCGGCGGCGCTTGCCGAGCATACCGCGATCGTCGATGCGATCCGGGCGGGTGACGGCGAGGCTGCAACCCGCGTCATGCGGCACCATCTGTCGCAACTGCTCGGCCAGATCGAGCCGCTTGAACGCGCCCACCCCGATTTCTTCCTTTCGCGCGGGGGAATTGGCTGACATGATGGCGGCATCGACGGTATCCTGCCGGGCCGGATAAACCGTGGATTGAAACAATCCCATAACAACTCTCCCCACCGGGGCAGTAACCGCTGCGCCAAGAGTATTGGCCATGTTTGCAGCCCGAACGTCCATTTACCGACTCCCAAAAGTAATACTTATTGCTGTGCGAGGAGATTTTCATTGGGAGGCTAACATGAAAACCATCTCTACCCTTCTTCTGTCCGCCATTGCGCTGACCCCCGTCGGCGCCCTTGCCGCAGACAAGACCATCGGCTTTTCGCAGATCGGTTCCGAATCCGGATGGCGCGCGGCCGAAACGACCGTGACCAAGCAGCAGGCCGAAGAGCGCGGCGTTGACCTCAAGTTTGCCGATGCCCAGCAGAAGCAGGAAAACCAGATCAAGGCGCTGCGCGGCTTCATCGCCCAGGGCGTCGACGCGATCTTCTTGGCGCCGGTTGTCGCCACCGGCTGGGATTCGGTTCTGGAAGAGGCGCAGGATGCCGAGATCCCGGTCATTCTGCTCGACCGCAAGATCGATGCGCCCGACGATCTCTACATGACCGCCGTCACCTCCGACACCGTCTACGAGGGCGAGGTTGCCGGCAAGTGGCTGGTCGATACGCTGGGCGGCCGCGATTGCCGCGTGGTCGAGCTTCAGGGGACGACGGGTTCGTCGCCCGCCATCGATCGCAAGGCCGGCTTCGAAAAGGCCATCGCCGATGCCCCGAATGTCGAGATCGTGCGCAGCCAGACCGGCGATTTCACCCGCGCACAGGGCAAGGTCGTGATGGAAAGCTTCCTCAAGGCCGAAGGCGCCGGCAACATCTGCGCGCTTTACGCCCACAACGACGACATGGCGGTGGGCGCCATCCAGGCGATCAAGGAAGCGGGTGCCAAACCGGGCGAGGATATCCTTGTCGTCGCCATCGACGCCGTGCCCGACATGCACCTTGCCATTGCCAACGGCGAAGCCAACGCCACGGTCGAACTGACGCCGGACATGGCCGGTCCCGCGTTCGACGTGCTCGATGCCTACTGGGCCGACGGGGCGATGCCCGAGAAATGGATCCAGACCGAATCGAAGCTCTTCACCTCGGCTGACGACAACCAGGCCATCTATGACATGAAGAAGGGCCTCGGCTACTGACCTTCTTCCCCGGGCTGCCGGGAATCTTCCGGTGGCCCGAACTGCCGCCGGCCCTCAGGGCCGGTGGCGCCCAGGAACCGGGAGGTAAAGATGTCGAATCCGACTGCACCCGTGCTGCAAGCGACGGGAATCAACAAGTTCTTCCCCGGGGCCATCGCGCTCGATCAGGTCGAACTGACGCTCTATCCCGGTGAGGTCCACGCCCTGCTGGGCGAAAACGGAGCCGGAAAATCCACCCTGATCAAATGCCTCACCGGCGCCTATCACCGCGACGGCGGGACGATCGTTCTGGATGGCCGGGAGGTCGATCCGCGCGATCCGCTGCAGAGCCAGGAGCTGGGCATCGGCACGGTTTATCAGGAGGTCAACCTCATGCAGAACATGACCGTCGCCGACAACCTGTTTCTCGGCTGGCAGCCGACCCGCCACGGATTGCTGAACAAGCGCGAGATGATGCGGCGCTCGCACGAGATCCTGTCGGATTTCGGGCTGAAGATCGACCCGGGCCTGCTGCTGTCGAGCTATTCGATCGCCATCCAGCAGGTTATCGCCATCGCGCGCGCGGTCGAGATGTCGGGCAAGGTGCTGATCCTCGACGAACCGACCGCCAGTCTCGATCGCGAAGAAATCGAACTGGTGTTCTCGGTCGTTCGCAAGCTCAAGGCGCGCGGGCTGGCCATCGTCTTCATCACCCATTTCCTCGACCAGGTTTTTGCCATTTCCGACCGCGCCACGGTGCTGCGCAACGGACGGGTAGTGGGAACGCGCAGGCTGGCGGATGTCAGCCGGTCGGACATAGTGGAACTGATGCTCGGGCGGCAGCTTGAAACCGTGACCCGCGACCGCAGCAAAAGTGTGCCCGGCAAGCTTCTGGCCCAGTTCAGCGGCTACGGCCGGCGCGGCACACTGGAGCCGTTCGACCTCGACCTGCACGAAGGCGAGGTCGTCGGGCTGGCCGGGCTGCTCGGATCGGGCCGGACCGAGACGGCGAAGCTGATCTTCGGTGTCATCGCCGCCGATCAGGGCGAGGCGCGGCTGCGGGGCAAGCCGGTCAGGCTGACCAGCCCGCGCGCGGCGATCTCGCACCGTTTCGGGCTCTGCCCCGAAGACCGCAAGATCGACGGCATCGTCGGCGATCTTTCCGTGCGCGAGAACATCATCCTGTCGTTGCAGGCCCGGCAGGGCTGGACCCGGCCGCTTTCGCGCGGCCGGATCGACGCGCTGGTCGAGGAATACGTCAGGGCGCTCGATATCCGGCTGGCCAGCCCCGACATGCCGATCCGGCTGCTGTCGGGCGGAAACCAGCAAAAGGCGCTGCTTGCCCGCTGGCTGGCGACCGAACCCGAACTGCTGATTCTCGACGAGCCGACACGCGGCATCGATATCGGCGCACATGCCGAGATCATCGAACTGATCGAGCATCTGCGCGAGCGCGGCATGGCGCTGGTCGTTGCCTCGTCCGAGATGGAAGAGCTTGTCGCCTATTCGAACCGGATCGTCGTGCTGCGTGACAGGCGGCAGGTCGGCGAACTGAACGGCGATCAGATCAGCACCAGTGCCATCGTCAGCGCGATCACCCAGGAAGGAACGGCGGCATGACGCGGACATTTCTCAGGCGCATCGCGCCGCAACTTCTGATCCTCGGCGTCGTTCTGCTGATGAATTTCGCGGTGTTTCCCGGTTTCTTCAGCATCGAGTTCCAGAACGGCCGGTTCTTCGGCAACCTGATCGACGTGCTGAACCGGGGTGCGCCGGTGGCGCTGCTGTCGATCGGCATGACGCTGATCATCGCGACCAAGGGGATCGACCTGTCGGTCGGCGCCGTGATGGCCATCGCCGGCGCGGTGGCGGCCAGTGTCGTCACCGGCGGGGCGGGGTGGATCGCCGCCCTGCTGGCCGGGCTGGGCGCCGGCATTCTCTGCGGGCTGTGGAACGGGGTTCTTGTTTCCATCTTCCGCGTGCAACCCATCGTCGCCACGCTGGTGCTGATGGTTGCCGGGCGGGGAATTGCCCAGCTCATCACCGAAGGCAAGATCATGACCTTCAACGACCCGGGCCTGATCCGGCTCGGGGCGGGAACGATCGCCGGCCTGCCGACCCCGGTGGTCATCTGGATCTGCGTCGGTGCGCTGGCGGCGCTGATCGTGCGCCGCACCGCGCTCGGCATGCTGATCGAGGCCATCGGCATCAACGAGACCGCCTCGCGCCTTGCCGGTATCAACTCGCGCGTGCTGCTGATGACGGTCTATGTCGTCTCGGGGCTCTGCGCGGCCACGGCGGGCATCATCGTCGCCGCCGATATCAAGGGGGCGGATGCGAATAACGCCGGCCTGTGGATGGAGCTTGACGCCATCCTCGCGGTGGTGATCGGCGGCAATTCGCTTCTGGGCGGGCGCTTCTCGATCGTCGCATCGCTGCTGGGGGCGCTCATCATCCAGTCGATCAACTCGGTGATCCTGATTTCCGGCATGCCGCCCGAGTTCAACCTCGTGATCAAGGCAATCATCATCATCGTGATCCTCGTCCTGCAATCGCCGGCGGTGAAACACGCGCTCTATCTGATGCGCGCCTCGGCCGGGCCGGGCGCGCATGGCGCAGGCTCGAAACCCGTAGCAAAGGAATCCCGGTCATGATGAATTCGCCGCGTCTTCCTCTATACATCACCATGGCGACATTCGTGGTGGCCTATGCGATCTGTGCCTCGCAATACCCCGCCATGCTGTCTACCCGGGTGATCGCGAACCTGCTGACCGACAACGCCTTTCTCGGCATCGCGGCGGTGGGGATGACCTTTGTCATCATCTCGGGCGGGATCGACCTGTCGGTCGGTTCGGTGATCGCCTTCACCGGCGTCTTCCTGGCGGTGATCCTGCGCGATACGCCGCTCCATCCGCTGCTGGCGTTCGTGCTGGTCCTGGCGATCACCATCGCCTTCGGGGCGGCGATGGGGGCGATCATTCACTACCTGGAAATGCCGCCCTTCATCGTCACGCTGTCGGGCATGTTCCTGATGCGCGGACTGGCCTATGTGCTGTCGACCGATTCGGTGCCGATCACGCATGAATTCTACGACACGCTGCAAGGGCTTTACTGGCGCGCGCCGGGCGGCGGTCGGTTCCGGCTGATCGGCGGGCTGATGATCCTGACCTTTCTGGCGGCAATGCTGGTGCTGCATCGCACGAAATTCGGTCAGTATGTCTATGCGATCGGCGGCGGTGCGCAGACCTCTCGCCTGATGGGGGTTCCCATCGGCAGGACCACAATCGGCATTTACGCGATCTCGGGCGGGCTCGCCGGGCTGGCGGGGATCGTCTATTCGCTCTACACCTCGGCGGGCTATTCGCTGTCGACGGTGGGGGTCGAGCTTGACGCGATCGCGGCGGTGGTGATCGGCGGAACGCTGCTGACGGGCGGAACCGGTTTTGTCGCTGGCACATTCTTTGGCATATTGATCATGGGTCTGATCCAGACCTACATCGTGTTCGACGGGACACTTTCGAGCTGGTGGACCAAGATCGTCATTGGCGGGCTGCTGTTCGCCTTCATCATGCTGCAGAAAGGACTGAGTTGGGCAACGACCGCACGAAGAAGACCGGCGACGGAATTCGCAGTGCGATCATGAAGTTCGCCGCGTCCGGCCGTCTCGACAGCCGGGCGCGCAACAACTCGGACGAGGTGGTGGAGCAACTGGGCATCGCCATCGTTGCCGGCGAATATCCCGCCGATACGCTGATCCCGCTCGATCCGGATCTGGAAGAGATCTTCGGCGTCTCGCGCACGGTGATCCGCGAGGCCAAGAAGACGCTGGTCGCCAAGGGGTTGCTGCAATCCAAGGCCAAGGTCGGCACACGCGTGCGGCCCGCCGCCGACTGGAGCATGTTCGACCCCGACGTGCTGCGCTGGCACACGGTGACGCGCCGTTCGGACGGGTTCATCGACGACCTGTTCGAGATCCGGCTGATCCTCGAACCCGAGGCGGCCGCGATGCTGGCCGGCAAGCAGGATGCTGAAGGTATCGGCGCGCTGGCAATCCTCGCCGACAGGCTGGCCCGGACCGAGGGCTTGCGCGATTTCCTGACGCTCGATCTGGAGTTTCACAAGGCGATCCTGCGCGCCTCGGATAACCGCTTCATGCGGTCGCTGGGCGATCTGGTCGAGATCACCTACAATGTGCTGCTCAACCGGCTGGACCGGAAGGTATCGCCGATGCAGGTCGGGTCGATGGCCGAGGATGCGGCCGGCAGCCACCGCAAGCTCGTGCAGGCGATCGGCGAGGGTGACGCCGCCGGCGCGCGCGCCGCCATGGTTGCGGTCATTCACGAGGCCAGGGCCCGGATGAAGGAATGATCCGGCCAATCATCTGATATTGAGATAGAAAACCCGGCAAGAGGTTGGCGATAACCCGCAAGCGGCGTGCGGAGGCTGGTTTGACGCGTTCATATTCCAGCCAAAGGGTGATACCGGGGTGGTGGCAGTCGAAAGCCCGCAAGTCCGGGCGGACTGTGGAGCAGACCCCGATGTCATGCAGGACACTGAAAGAAACGGCAGTTGCGATCACTGCGGCGGCTTTTGTCGTGTCGCTGCTTGCCGGCGCGGCGGCGTCCGAGACGCTGTTCACCAGCAGCGGGCAGGCTCTGACCGAGGGGGCGGGCGGCGCTGCGCTGGCGAAGCTCTACGTGGCGGCGCCGCTCGATGTGCTGGAACGGCAGGACGGCGCGGCGCATGTCGCGGTCAAGGGATGGGCGCGGGCGGGCGCTGAACGGGCGCTGTTCGCATTGCCGGGAAAATGGATTCTGCTGGCTGCGGTCGACAGGAACAGCGTTTCCCGCCTGCGCGAGATCGGCGAATGGACCGACCCCGAAACCTCGGTCATGTGGAAGCAGCTTGAACTGGATGGCTGGGTCGACAGCACGATGACGGTCACCTCGGTCGAACCGATCTGGGACAAGGCGTGGGAGCTGTTTTCGACCCGCTGCACCGTGTGCCATGTGCGGCGCGTTCCCGAACACTACACCGCCAACCAGTGGGCCAGTCACCTCAAGGTGATGGGGCCGCGCACCGGCCTGCCCGAGGAAAGCCAGTCGCTCATCCTGACCTTTCTGCAGTATCATGCCAGCGATACCACAGGGACCAATCCCTGACCGGGTATGACCCATGCCGGCGACGCTCCCATGCAGGGCGGTTGGCAGCGGGCCGCAAAGGGTGTTCTAGTGCGGCGAACGCCATCATAATCCGCACCGTCGCGGTGCCCGTCAGGAGAACGAGATGACCTTGCCTTTCCTTTCCGCCCGCCGTTCCATTCCGTTGCTTGCCGCCGCCGTCATGGCTATTCCCGCATTCGCGCAGGATGATCCGCTGCCATCGTGGAACGAAGGCGCAGCCAAGGCGGCGATTGTCGAATTTGTCGAGACGGTGACGGACGAGGGTGGCCCCGGCTATGTGCCGCCCGCCGAGCGTATCGCGACCTTCGACAACGACGGCACGCTGTGGAGCGAGCAGCCGATGTATACCCAGCTTGCCTTTGCGCTCGACCGGGTAAGGGAACTGGCGCCCGAACACCCGGAATGGGCAACGACCCAGCCGTTCCAGGCCGTTCTCGAAGGCGATCTCGAAGCGCTCGCGGCGGCCGGCGACGCCGGGCTGATGGCGCTGGTGGCCCAGACCCATGCCGGGATGAGCAGCGAGGAATTCGCGCGGATCGTTTCGGACTGGATTGCCGCCGCACGCCATCCGCAGTTCGACCGCCCCTATACCGAAATGGTCTTTCAGCCGATGCTGGAATTGCTCGACTACCTGCGTGACAACGATTTCAAGACCTTTATCGTTTCGGGCGGCGGGATCGACTTCATGCGCCCGTGGACCGAAAAGACCTATGGCATCCCGCCCGAACAGGTTGTCGGTTCGTCCATCCGGACCGAGTTTCAGGTGGTGGACGACGAACCCATGCACATGCGTCTTGGCGAGATCGACTTCATTAACGACAAGGCGGGCAAACCCGTCGGGATCGATACCCATATCGGCCGCCGGCCAATCGCGGCCTTTGGCAATTCGGCGGGCGACCGCGAGATGCTGCTGTGGACCGCCGCCGGCAACGGCGCTCGGTTGACGATGCTGGTCTTTCACGACGATGCGGCGCGCGAATATGCCTATGGCCCGGCCAGAGGGCTGGCGGATTCGCATTTCGGTGCCTTCCCGCAGGAGTTCATGGACGAGGCACTGGCAAGCGGCTGGCACGTCATCAGCATGAAGGACGACTGGAGCGTGGTATTTCCCGCCGGGGAATAGGCACCCGCGCGCGCCCGGTCCCTGTGCGTTGCCGTCAGGTTACGGCCAGAACGCGCACCCCGGGCAGGTCCCCGACGATTTCCTGCCCCCAGCGTTCGACATCACCGTTGCGGACCAGCGCGACGATCGAGCCGCCGAAACCGCCGCCGGTCTGGCGTGCGCCAACGGCGCCCAGTTCCATTGCGCGAACGACCAGCGCATCGGTTTCCGGCACGGTGATGGCGTAATCGTCGCGCTGCGAGGCGTGACTTTCGACCATCAGCCGCCCGAAAGCTGCCGGGTCGTCGGCCTTCAGCGCCGCGACCCCGTCGAGCACCCGCCGGTTGTCGGTAATGACATGCCGGGCACGCCGGTTCAGCGGTTCGGGCAGGGCGTTCACCCGGTCAAGGTCATCGGGCCCCAGATCGCTCAGCAATTCGACCCCGAGCGCGGCGCCGGCGGCCTGGCATTCGGCAACACGGGTGGCGTAACCGTCATTGGTAAGCTGATGGCTGACGCCGGAATGCACGATGACGAACGCATGCCCCGATGGCCGGGGCGCGTAATCATAGACCAGATTGCGCGTATCGAGAAACAGCGCCTCGCCCGGATGGCCGACCGACGAGGCGAACTGGTCCATGATCCCGCACGGCATGCCGACAAATCCGTTCTCGACGGCGCGTGCCGCAACCGCGATCTCGACCGGCGTCATGGGCTTTGCATAAAGCTCCGACATGGCGCGAAAGCAGGCGACCTCGAGCGCGGCGGAACTGGAAAGCCCGGCACCGAGCGGTACGGTGGTCGCCAGGGCGACTTGGCAGCCGGTATCCGCGATCTCGTCACGCGCAAGCGCCTGAAAACAGCCCAGAACGTAATCGGACCACGTATCGGCCTTTTTCTCGTCGATATCGCGCGTTTCGGATAGATCGAATGTCTCGCTGTAGGCGTCGATCCTGCCCGGCGTTCCGCCGCGCGCCACGGCGATGGAAACGCCAAGCCCGTTCAGTGCCATCGGCAATACGTAGCCACCGTTGTAATCGGTATGCTCGCCCAGCAGGTTGACGCGTCCGGGCGCAAAGACCGAAACCTCGGCGGCGGTTACGAAGTGGCGCTGGAAGGCGGTAGCCACCGCGCCGGTCCGGTCGATGTCGCTCACGATTCCACCCCCCTGGCATAGCTGATCTTGTAGTGTTCTTCCGGCAGTTCGCGCAGGCGCCGCGCGGCGGTTTCGGCCGTCAGGTCGCGCTGCGCTTCGGCCAGCATCTCATAACCGACCATGAACTTGCGCACCGTCGCCGAACGCAGCAGCGGCGGGTAGAAATGCGCGTGCAGTTGCCAGTGGTCATGGTTGCCCGGGCGGGTGGGCGCGCCGTGCCAGCCCATCGTATAGGGAAATTCGGTCTCGAACAGGTTGTCGTAGCGGGTACAGAGCCGCTTGAGCAGATCGGCAAGCGCATCGCGCTCGGCCCCGGTCAGGTCGGGCAGGCGCAATACGTGGCGCCTGGGCAGCACCAGCGTTTCGAAAGGCCAGACTGCCCACCACGGCACAACCGCTATCCAATGGTCGTTTTCGACCACGGTGCGTTCGGCATTCGCCGATTCAGCCGTGCCATAATCGACCAGCATCACACGGCCGGTTTCGCTCAGATGGCGGGCCTGATGCGCGTCTTCGGTTGCCACCTCGTTGGGAAGAAAGTCCGAAGCCCAGATCTGCCCGTGCGGATGCGGCTGCGAACAGCCCATCGCCGCACCCTTGTTCTCGAATACCGCCACCCAATCGTAGGTCGCGCCCAGATCCGCAACCTGTTCGGCCCAGACATCCACGACCCTGCGTATTGCCGCGACCGGCAGTTCCGGCAGCGTCAGGTCGTGGCGCTCGGAAAAGCACATCACGCGCGCGGTGCCACGGACATTTTCGGCCCGGAACAGCGGATCGCCCGATGTACCGCCCGCCGGCGTATCGGTCAGCATGGCGGGAAAATCGTTGTCAAAGACAAACGGGCCGGAATAATCGGGATTGACCGCCCCGCTGGTGCGGGTGTTGCCCGGGCAGAGGTAGCATTCGGGGTCATGGGCGGGCTTGACCTCGGGCGCGGCCTTCTCCTGCTGGCCCTGCCACGGGCGCTGCCCCCGGTGTGGCGAGACGAGCACCCATTCGCCCTTGAGCGGATTGAAACGACGGTGCGGCGCGGTGGTCGAGACGGAACCGGAAATCATGCCAACTTTCCCTTCATCGCACCCCGCAAGCGCCGGGTTTTCCGATGGATACGACAAGCCGCCGGCCGGGGGGCAGGCGGCGCAGCACGCCCATATGGACCGAATGCGGCAACCTTGGCAAGGCGGTTCAAGCCGCTGGCAATGCGCCACAAATGCGTTCTGCGGGTCGGCCGGCCTGTCCGGTCAGCGAAGCTGAAGTTCCAGATTCTGCAACCCGGGATCGTCCGGGTTGCGGGCGAGAGCATCGGCCAGTGTCTCGCGTGCGGCGTCCTCGTCGCCGGTCGCCGCTTCGAGGCGGACGATCATCGACCACGCCTGCACCATCTGCGGATCGAGTTCGACCGCTTGCCGGAATGCCGCAATCGCGCCGTCGACATTGCGCGTGGTCAGTGCAATCCCTCCCAGGGCCAGTTGCGTTTCAGGAAAATCCGCCGTCGCTCCCAGCGTCTCCTGCCATTCCGCCGTTGCGGTTTTCTGCGCCGTCGCCCAGCGGTCGGGCAGGGAGGCGACCGGGGCGCTGAGCATCTCGCGCGCCGCGGCCTGCCGGACGAGAAGCATCGGGTCCTCGAGCAGGGGCAGCAGGTTCTGCACCATGTCCTGTGGGGCGGCGCTGCGCTGAAGCGGGGCGGCGTTGGCGCGCACCATCGGGTCGGCGTCCTCCAGCAGCGGGGCAAGCCGGACCGCCAGTTCTGGCGTCGCCATCGGTTGCAGCAGTTCCAGCGCCGTCGCCCGCACGATACCGGGCAGGTCCGACAGCGCGATCCCTGCCAGCCCGTCCGCCGCCACCGGATCGCCCTGCCGGGCGGCATGGAAGGCGGTCGCGAAATGCGGGCCGCGATATTGCGAATCCGGGAATCGTTTTTCCAGCTCGGCCTGCGCCCAGTAGGGGCCTTCCTCGGCGTGGCAATCGGTGCAGGTGTTGGGCGCGCCGGTGGCGATCGACAGGTCGGGGCGCGGCACGCGGAACGAATGGTCGCGCCGCCCGTCGACACCCATGTAGGTGCGTTCGATCATATGACAGGAGGCGCATTGCGCCCCCTCGCTTCCCTGTTGGTGAAAGTGGTGTTCGGGGCTGTCATAGGCCGCCAGTCGCAGGCTCGGGAACCGGGGGTTGCCGGCGGGCGAATGGCAGGTGGTGCAGATATCGTTGCCTTCGTTGTCCGGTGCACCGGCATGCACGTTATGGCAATCGGAACAGGCGACACCCTTTTCGTACATCTTCGATTGCAGGAACGAGCCGTAGACATATACCTCGTCCCGGATCTGGCCGTCGGGATGATAGAGCGGTTCGCGCAGGGTCGAAAGCCGGTAGGCAGCATGATAGGGCGTGCCGGGCACCGGCGAGCCGCCCAGCAGCGGGCCGCGGCGCGAATGGCATCCGGCACATTGCTGTATCCCGGTCTCCGTATCTCCGGCGCGGTAAACGACGGTGAACCCGTATTCGCTCAGCCCGTCCCACGGCCAGTTTTCCGGGCGGCGTTCGTTTTCGGCCCATGTCAGATGTGCCTCGCCCGGACCATGGCATGCCTCGCAGCCGACCCCGATCTCGGAATAGGTGCTGGCGTAGGTATTGGTTTCGGGCTGGTAGTTGCGCACGTAATCGGTCGCATGGCATTCGGCGCAGCGGCTGTTCCAGGTCTTGTAGGGGCCGGTCCAGTGAAAGGCGTCCGTGGCAGGCAGATGCTCGTCGGGATACATGTGATACCATTCGTGCCGGGTGGTATCCCATGGGATATCGAAGCTCTGGAAGCGCCCGGGCACGGTTTCGACGAAATACTGCTGCAACGGCGTGATGCCGATAACGCCCGCGACCGGCCAAGGTGTAGACGCGCCATCGGGCCCGTCGCTTTCGATGAAAAAGCGGTCGCCGTCACGGCTGAAGGTTGTGGTTACACCGCGATGGGTGAAGGCGGCACCGTTGAAATCGCCCAGGATATTGTCGGCCGTGGGTTCGGTCCAGGCGAGGTCGTGGTGGGAACCCGTCCATTCGGCGGTTTCCGGCGCGTGACAGGTGGCGCAGGTTTCGCTGCCCACATAGGCCGGAATGCGGGCCGTGGGTTGCGGCGCTGGTGCCGTCGCGGTCTGGGCGTAAAGCGGCGGTGCAAGCATCAGCACAAGCGTGGTCACGCATGACAGATTTGCGTGTGTCCCCGGTTGCCGACTCGCCATGCCCGTTCCTTTCGCCGCCCTTGCCGAACATTAACCGCTTCCCGGCGCCGTTCACCAGCCCGCAGGCAGGCGATTTCGCAAAATTGCCTCGTGTCGATTGTTATTTATTTCAATACGTTGAGTTGTGACGCTGATGTAATCGCCACGCCTGCGGCGTTCCGCGCATGGCGGCAGCGCCGGGTGCGGGCAAACTGCGACGGATCCACCACCGGAGAAAGAAGATGCCAGAAACAGCCCCGCCGCCGATCCGGCAAGGCGAGACAACCCTGCCGTTCGACCCGACAGAAAGGCCGGATGCGACCATCAGCTTCATCGGCCGTATCCGCAGCCCATGGACCGAGCAGGCGCAATGCCCGCGCAACATCGCGGGCGCGCGCCGGTCGGGGCAGGGCGCGCGGATCGAGCTTGCGCCGGGCTACGAGGCCGGGCTGGCTGGTTTGTCTGTCGGACAGCCCGTCATGCTGCTGTACTGGATGGACCGGGCGCATCGCAACCTGATCGTCCAGATGCCGGGGCATGCGGACGGGCCGCGCGGCACCTTTGCGCTCAGATCACCCAACCGGCCCAATCCGGTGGCAATGTCCTGCGTGACGATCACCGCGATCAGGCAGCAGGACGGCATTGTCGAGATCGACGCGATCGACTGTCTCGACGGAACGCCGCTTGTCGACCTGAAGCCCTGGAAGGAAACGATCGACACGCCGGACAGCGCATGAGGCATGGTCTTCCGGCATTTCGCAGATGATGCCGAAAAGACTCACCCGATGCGCGAAACGCTGCCTGCCGCACGCTGCCGCTTGAACGGCTTTGCATTCGCGCTAGCGTGGCCTGACAAATATGGCCCGGCATAACAAGGGCTTGAGAGGCAGGTATGATCGAGTTCAGACAGCCGGCGCGAAAGCCGGCGACACGGGTGATTCCACGCAACCTGACGATGACGTTCCGGGCGGACAGCGTGGTTCGCACCGGTGCAGGCGAGTGTTGCGCCGCCCATCTGCGCCCCGGCGAGCGTGTGCTTTCGGGCACCGATGCCGGGCTTTGCGTCCATTCCATCACCCTGGGCGAACCGGCGACGGACGACGGAAAGAGACTGGTGCGCGTGGTCATGGGGCAGGCGGCGCCGGACAGGGCAGCAGCCCTTTTGCCGGTAGCCGCGCGCGTCTCGCCTGAGGACGGGCGCCTGCGTTTCGGCTGATCGTCCGATCCGTGCGAGAAGGAGGGCGGCCGTCCGGGCCGCCTGACCGCTTGCGCGCCGCGGGGACGGGTGCCCTGCTCGCCGCCCGTCCCCGTGCAGGATCATCCGCGCATCCGCGTTCCGTCCGCGTCGAACAGCGGCCGGGTATAGAGCGTCGCCGGGCGCATTTCGCCGAGGATTTCGATCTCGACCTCCAGCCCCTCGGCAATGCGGCCAACCGGAAGGAAACCAATGGCGACCGACTTTCCGGCCCAGTGCGAATAACCGCCCGAGGTGCAGAAACCGGCCACCGCGCCGTCCAGCCAGATGGGTTCGTAGGCGACGACATCGGCATCCAGCGCATCGACGACGAAGGTGCAGAGCCTGCGCTTCGGGCCCGCGTCGCGCTCGGCCACGGCCGCCGCGCGACCGATGAAATCCGCGTTCTTCTTCCATGCGATGAACCGGTCGAGCCCGGTTTCGCCCGGCGTATAATCAGGCGAGAACTCGCGCAGCCACGACCCGAACCCCTTATCGAGCCGGAGCGACATCATTGCGCGCATCCCGAAGGGTTGCAGCCCCAGATCGGCACCGGCCTGTGACAGGACATGCCACAGGTGGCGCTGGCTTATCGGATCGGTGAAAATCTCGTAGCCCAGATCGCCGGTGTAGCTGACACGCTGCACGATGGTATCGGCCATGCCAACCGTCATGCGCCGCACATCCATGAAGCGGAACGCTTCGGCGCCGACATCGGCGCGGGTCACGCGGGCCAGCAACTCGCGTGCCTGCGGGCCGGCAATCTGAAAGCCGGTGCGGCGGTCCGAGATATTCTCGACCCGCACATCGTCGCCAGGGTCCAGGTTCATCCGGAACCAGCGCAGGTGATAATCCTGGCTGCCGTAGGAGGCGGTAAGCTGGAACGTCTCGTCATCGAGGCAGGAAACGGTGAAATCGCCGATCAGCCGGCCCGAGGGTTCGAGCATCGGCGTCAGCGACAGCCGGCCCGGTTGCGGGATGCGGCCGGCCATGATCCGGTCGAGCCATGTCCGCGCACCGGACCCGGTGACGGAAAACTTGCCGAAATTGTGCACCTCGTTGATGCCGACGCGCTCGCGCACGCCAAGAACCTCGCGCCTGGTTGCCTCCCACGCGTTCGAGCGCCGGAAGCTCGGCGTCTCGTAGGTTGGATCGCCGGGCAGGGCAAAGTAGTTTACCACCTCCAGCCCGTATTGCTGCCCGAAGACGGCGTTCATGCCCTGCCAGATGTCGTACATCGGTGTGGTGCGGAATGGGCGAGCGGCGGGTTTTTCCTCGTTGGGGAAGGATACCGAAAAGCGGCTGCGATAGTTCTCGATCACCTTGGGAACGGTATATCCGGGGGTGGTCCACTTGCCGTAGCGTGCCACGTCGAGGGCAAAGGCGTTCCGTTCGGGCTGCCCCTCGATCATCCATTGCGCCAGCGTCAGCCCAACCCCGCCACCCTGCGAAAAGCCCGCCATCACCGCGCAGGCCGACCAGTAGTTGCGCAGCCCCGGCACCGGCCCGACCAGCGGGTTGCCATCGGGGGCAAAGGTGAACGGCCCGTGGATCACCGATTTGACCCCGGCGGTTTCCAGAACCGGGAAGCGGCGATAGGCGAAGGCGATGGAATCCTCGATTTTCTCGAAGGCATCGTTCAGCAATTCGTGGCCGAAGCTCCACGGCGTTCCGTCCACCGCCCATGGCTCGCAAGGCTGCTCGTAGAACCCGATGCAGAGCCCGCGCCCCTCCTGCCGGAGATAGCTTTCGCCACCCGGATCCATGATATGCGGGAACTCGGTGCTGCGGTTCATGATCTCGGGAATGTCGTCGGTGACGATGTACTGATGCGCCATCGGCAGCAGCGGCAGATAGACACCCGCCATCGCGCCGACCTCGCGTGCCCAGAGCCCGGCCGCGTTGACCACATGCTCGGCGTGGATGGTGCCCTTGTCGGTCACCACCTCCCAGCTTCCGTCGGGGCGCGGGTTCAGTTCGCGCACCATGCAATGGGTCTCGACCTCGGCCCCGGCCATGCGCGCCGCTTTTGCATAGGCATGGGTCGTGCCGTAGGGGTCGAGGTGCCCGTCGAGCGGATCGTAAAGCCCGCCGATGATGCCCTCGATATTGACCAGTTCCGCCATCGCCCTGATTTCGGACGGCGACAGGATCTCGGTATCCAGCCCCATGTAGCGGTGCTTGGCGCGCTCGGCCTTGAGCATGTCGAACCGTTCGGGCGTGTCGGCCAGCGTGATCCCGCCCACGTGATGCAGCCCGCAGGACATGCCGGTGATCCTCTCAAGCTCCCGGTAGAGCCCGATCGTGTAGCCCTGAAGCGCGGCCATGTTGGTGTCGCCGTTCAGCGTGTGAAAGCCGCCTGCCGCGTGCCAGGTCGATCCGCTGGTAAGGTCGGAACGTTCGATCAGCATCACGTCGGACCAGCCGAGTTTGGTCAGGTGATAGAGCACCGAGCAGCCGACGACGCCGCCGCCGATGACGCAGACCTGGGTGGTGGTTTTCATTTCGTGCCTCCGAAAGTGTCAGCGCCACGGTCGCGGCGCGATGATGGCAAGGCAAGGAGATATACGACACCTTGTGTCGCATTCCGGCCTTTCACCACAATCGCTTGAGCGGATGGGTGGCGGCCGCCTCCCGCCAGCGGTCCTCAGCCGGGCCACTCGGGGCGGCGCTTTTCCAGAAACGCCGCTATGCCCTCGTCGGTATCGCGCCAAAGCATGTTTTCGGTCATGACGGCGGCGGTGTGGGCGTAGGCCGTATCCGGATCCATTTCGATCTGGTCGTAGAAGGCGCGCTTGCCGGTCCTGACCGCAGCCTGCAGCGTGCCGGCGACCAGATCGGCCAGCGCGCGCGTGCGTTCCGACAGTTCCCCGGCCGCCACCACATGGTTCACCAGCCCCACCGCCGCCGCGCGCTGCGCGTCCAGGAAATTGCCCGTTGTCAGCATTTCGAACGCGATCTTGCGTGGCACGTTGCGTGACAGCGCCACCATCGGGGTCGAACAGAATAGTCCGATGTTCACGCCGTTGACCCCAAAGCGCGTTCCTTCGGCGGCGACCGCCATGTCGCACGAGGCGACAAGCTGGCAGCCCGCCGCGGTGGCGATGCCATGCACCTCGGCGATCACCGGTTGCGGCATGCGCCGAAGCGCGGTCATCACCGCCGCGCAGCGCGTGAAAAGACCGGCGAAATAAGCCGCGCCCCGGTCCTCCGCCTGGCGTCCCGCCTGCATCTCCTTCAGGTCGTGGCCGGCACAGAATGCCTTGCCGGCACCACGCAGGATCACCACCCGGATCGTCCGGTCGGCGGACAGTTCCGCTATCCGGGTGTCGAGTGCCGCGAGCATGGCGTCTGACAGGGCGTTCAGCGCGGCGGGCCGGTTGAGTGTCAGTTCCGCAACGTAGCCGCGATCCGCGCGCAGCAAAATCTCGCCGTTCATCCGATCCTCCCGTAGTTTTATCCAGACTAACGGCTACGGGAAGAAGGAAAAGCGCGAATGACCGATGGGCTGAAGATGGACATGGCCGGCCTCGATACCTTCATGGCGGACGAGTTTCCGCAGGTTGCGGGCAATTTCGCCATCGAGCGGGTCGACGGGCGGGGGCTCTGCCTGCGCCTGAAGGTCGACGAGATGCACCTGCGTCCGGGCGGCACGGTGTCGGGGCCGTCGATCTTCGCGCTGGCCGATTGCGCGGTCTACCTCGCCATTCTGGCGCGGATCGGGCCGGTGGCGCTGGCCGTCACGACCAGTTGCTCGATCGACTTCATGCGCAAGCCCGCCGCCGGACGCGACCTGCTGTGTGAAACCAGACTGCTCAAGCTCGGCCGGGTCCTGGCAGTGGGCGATGCGCTGATCTATTCCGAAGGGCAGCCCGAGCCGGTCGCGCGTGCCACGCTGACCTATTCCATACCGCCGCGCGGGAAGTGACATTATGGGTGATTTTTGGGGTAATATGATACCATAATTATAACAGACTGATATCACGAAGTAAATTTGGGCAGGCCGTGGTTGACTGCGGCATGAAAATCCTTAGAACCGCGCCATCCGACACATCGGGCGTTCACTTGGCGCCGGCCGGCCGGCCGGGGCATATCGGGATGTCCGAAACAGCAAGAGCACTGGAATGAAGACCTACACCGCTACTCCGGCGGAGATCGAAAAGAAGTGGATCCTGATCGATGCCGAAGGCGTCGTTCTGGGCCGGCTCGCCTCGATCATCGCCAACCGGCTGCGTGGCAAGCACAAGGCCACCTTCACCCCGCATATGGACATGGGCGACAATGTCATCGTGATCAACGCCGAGAAGGTGCAGATCACCGGCAACAAGCGCGCCAAGCCGAACTACTGGCATACCGGCCATCCGGGCGGCATCAAATCGCGCACGACCGGCCAGATCCTGGAAGGTGCCTATCCCGAGCGCGTGGTGACGCAGGCGGTCAAGCGCATGCTGCCGGGCAACCGGCTCAGCCGCCAGCAAATGACCAACCTGCGCGTCTATGCCGGGACCGAGCATCCGCACGAGGCGCAGCAGCCCGAAGTGCTGGATGTGAAATCCATGAACAAGAAGAACACGCGGAGCTGAGCCCCATGGTCCAAGAAGTCAAAACCCTGGCCGAGCTGGATATTGTGGCCGATGGCGTTGTGCAGTCCGCCGAAGTCCTGGTCGAGGCCGAGGCCCCTCGTGCGCCCCAGCGCGATGCACTGGGTCGTTCCTATGCCACCGGCAAGCGGAAGGATGCGGTTGCCCGTGTCTGGATCAAGCCGGGCACCGGCAAGGTCACCGTCAACGACCGCGACATCGCCGTCTATTTTGCCCGCCCGGTGCAGCAGCTGATCCTCAACCAGCCGTTCCAGATTGCCGGCGTCGAGGGCGAGTTCGACGTGGTTGCCACCGTCAAGGGCGGCGGGCTTTCGGGGCAGGCCGGCGCGGTCCGCCACGGCATCTCGAAGGCGCTTCAGCTTTACGATCCGAACCTGCGCGCGGCGCTCAAGGCCGCCGGTTTCCTGACCCGCGACTCCCGCGTGGTGGAACGCAAGAAGTTCGGCCGCCGCAAGGCCCGCCGCAGCTTCCAGTTCTCGAAACGCTGAGGCAAGGCGAATCACTACCTGCAACGGGGTCGCATTTGCGGCCCCGTTTTCGAATCTTCAACCCCGGGTGGAATTGACCGCAAGGCATACGCGTATTGAATTCATTACCTTGATCGCGGCGTGGCTGAATGGGAAATGCAGACCACAATCGAAAGTTGTCGCGAGGTGTTTCAATTTCCGCAAAAGGCGCCGATTATTTTATCAAATAGTTAATGCAGCCTTTGACCAGAGCTGATTTTGAGTTATCCAAAACAATATCCCGGCGTCAGGTTTCGGCCCGGGCAGTAACGAGAGAACGGTTGGTAAACATGAACAAAACACTTTTCAAAACTCTTGCCTTTACGGTGCTGGCTGCGGGGATTTCGACCTCGGCGTCGGCCCTGACCCTGAACACCAGCTATAATGTGAGCGAGAACTTTGCCCGCGTGACGGTCGGTTCTCCGGCCTACAACGGCTATGCCGGTGCCTTCAACGTGACCACCTCGGAAGCCGCGCCGCTGGATTCCTTCGTGGCCTGGTGCCTGGATATCGGCACCACCATCAAGTCGTCCTACGAGTATATCGTCAAATCTATCGACGACGATATCTTCACCAACGGCGGCTCGGCGGTTTCGCTGGACGACACGCAGAAGTCGGCCATCCAGAACCTGTTCAACACCGCCTATAACGGGCTCGATACACTGGACAAGGTTCAGGCCGGTGGCTTCCAGCTTGCCCTGTGGGAGATCGCCTACGAAACGAGCGGTACCTTCTCGCTTTCGGACGGCAGCTTCACCGAGACCAACACGGCCGGCGCCGCCGCCCGCGCGCAGGCCAATACCTTCCTTGCCGGCCTGGCGGGGGGCTGGACGGGCACCTATGATCTGGCGTTCTTCGAAGCTGCGGAAACCGCGGGCGGACATGGCTCGCAAAACCTCGTCGGCGGTTTCGAGGCAGCGCCGGTTCCGCTTCCCGCTGCGGCCTGGCTGCTTCTGGCCGGCATGGGCGCGCTTGGTGTCGCCGGTCGCCGCAAGGCCTCCTGATCCGACCAGAGATCAACGCAAAAGGGCCGCAATCGCGGCCCTTTTTTATATCCTGATTCGGAAAATTACCGGAATCCCTCGGGGAGCATCCGGAATTGAAGTGGGCATCTCATCCAATGGTCGATGGGTAGAGTGAAAATACAATCTTCGGTTGAATTCCAATAGCTATACGGCATGGGTTTATTGCGAGCGCGCGCGATTGCTTAAGATACCGCTGGCCTCCGGGATGAGAAGCCGTTATCGTTATCATGTTTCTGAATGGCGCGCCGGAACTTTCTTCATCCCCGGAATGCCGCGCCGCAGGTGTAATAACTGGGTGAGGTTGCTTGATGAAGAATTTCCTAATTTCAACAGCCGTCATTGCGGCTGCCATGACTGCCAGCGCCGCATCGGCGTTAACGGTATCGTTTTCTCTGGACGATGCGCGCGGCAGCGTCCCGATGCCGACAAACGTCACTCTCGAAGATGTGGCGGGTGGCGTAAAGTTCAGCTACGCGGTCGATTCCTCGGTCGTCGAGGGAGACGTCGTGGCAGTCTATTTCAATCTGCTGGGCGATTTACCGCTGTCCTACAGCTTTGAAGAGCTTGCCCCGGACGATTCCTTCATCACCGCGCAGGCCACCAACACAAGCAACGTTCAGGCCGGCAATATCGGCGAGGTGTTCGATTTTGGCCTGGCGATCGGAACGACCGGCCTGAAGGGCGGCAGCGACCAGTATCTGTCGTTCTCGTTCACCATGTTTGCCAGCGATCTGGACGTGACGGACTTTTATGGCCAGACCTTCGCCGCGCGCGGCCAGTCGATCGGTCAGAATGGCGATTCCGCAAAGCAGTTTGGCGTTGCGCCCACCGCCCCCGGCGGCCCTTCGTCGGAAGTGCCGTTGCCGGCCGCCGGCTGGCTGCTGGTTTCCGGGATGGGCGGACTCGTCGCACTCGGCCGTCGGCGCAAGTCTCTCTGACGAGAGAATTATCGTTTTCCGGAAAAAGGGCCCCCCTCGGGGCCCTTTGTCATGCCGGCGGGGAAGGGGCGAACAGCGTCATTTCCCGATCCACCAGACATCAGGCTGAAACCCGGCCCAGTCGCCGTAGATCGAAATCGTTGCCGGGTATTTCAGTTCCGCCTTGTGGGCGATTCTCCCGCTGGGCGAAAACCAGATCGGAATCACGTAGCGGCCTGTCGTCAGAACGCGGTCGAGCGCCTTTACCGCCGCAACGAAGTCCTCCTCGCTTTTCGCGTTGAGCATTTCGCCGATCATGGCTTCGGCGGCGGGGCTGGACATTCCCATCCAGTTCATCGTTCCGGGCTCGCTCACCCCGTCGGCGCCCCAATAGAGGTATTGTTCGTTACCGGGGCTCAGCGACATGGTGCGCAGGTAGAAGGTCATGTCGAAATCGTAGGTCTGGGTGCGCTGCTGATACTGGGCAGGCTCGACGGTGACGATATTGGCGACAACGCCGATACGTTTCAGTTGTTCGGCGTACAGTTCGGCGATGCTGCCGACATGCAGGTTGTAGGGATCGCTCGAACGCAGCAGGATATCGAATTCCAGCGGCCTGCCGGCCCTGTCGCGCATCACCCCGTCCTGCACCGTCCAGCCGGCATCGGCGAGGGTCCTGAGTGCGATGCGCGTGTTGCGCCGGTTCGAGGCCGACCCGTCCGAGACGGGCAGCGAATAGCCGTCGAGCGCCCCGGGCAGCAGATCGCCGGCGAAGGGTTCGAGAAGATCGCGCACCTTGCCCTCTGCCGGACCGTGCGACATGCCAAGCACGGAGTTGGAGAAATACGATGTGATTCTGGGCTCTTCCCCGCCGTTTATTGCGTTGTTGATGAATTCGAAGTTGAAGGCGTGAATCAGCGTGTCGCGCACCCGCCAGTCGTCGAACGGGGCGCGGCGGGTGTTCATGACAAACCCGCGAATACCCGAGGGGCGCTGGTTGGGGATCTCGGACAGCACCACGGCGCCGGAACGGACGGCGGGAAAGTCGTAGGCCGTCTTCCATTTGTTGAGGTTCAACTCGCGGTTGGACGAGATTGCGCCGGCGCGGAACGCCTCGAACGCGACCTCGCCGTCGCCGTACCATTCGTAGCGGATCTCGTCGATGTTCTGTTGACCGCGGTTGAAGGGCAGGTCCTTGCCCCACCAGTCCGGGTCCTTCTTCAGGACCGCGTGGCGGCCGGCCTCGAAACCGGTGAGCACATAGGGGCCGCTGCCGACAGGGGGCTCCAGCGACGATTCGTCGAACGGCCGGTCGTCATATTCCGCTTTCTTCAGGATCGGCCTGAGGCCCAGGATCAGCGGCAGTTCGCGGTCCACCGTATTGAAGGTGAAGCGTACCGTGCGCGGCCCCACTGCCTCGGCGCTGGCGATCTTTTCCCAGGCGCCACGATAGCGCGGGTGGCCCAGCGTTCCGAGCGTTTCCATCGACCAGAGCACGTCCTCGACCGTCACCGGGCTGCCATCCGAGAACCGGGCTTCGGAGCGCAGGGTAAATTCGACCCATTCCCGATTCGGTCCGGTCTCGACCGATTCGGCCAGAAGCCCGTAAAGCGAGAACGGTTCGGCCCAGTTCCGCCCCATAAGGGACTCGAACCCATAGGCGCCCAGACCATAGACCGAAGTGCCCTTGAGAATGAACGGATTGAGGCTGTCGAAACCGCCGACCTCGGACAGAACGATTCGTCCGCCTTTCGGAGCATCCGGATTGACATAGGGCAGGGACACAAAATCCGGTGGAAGCGCCGGTTCGCCATACATAGCTATGCCATGCGTTGGTTCTGCCATCGCGCTCCCGGCGCCCATCATCAGCGCAAGTGTCGCAATCCGGCCACGGCCACGACCCAACAGAATCCGCAGCATTTTCTGCTTATCCCCACTCTGCCCTTGTATTGTTGGGCGCGAGCGTAGCCCCGCAAGTCAAGCTTTTCAAACTTTTAACTTGGCGTTCGGCGTTCGTTTGCGTATAACACTACTACTGCTCGATAGGTTTCTTGCCTGTATGAAACCTGCCTCAATGACTTAACGCCCGCCTTGTGCGGGCGTTTTTTTGTCCGGCTTCCCGATGTTCGGAACGGACTTCGCCGCGCAGCCCCCCCCGCGTCAAATCGCGGAAGATTCGGTCATCGCTGCGGGTTCATTCTGCGCGTGCAGCATGTATGCTGCGCCGGAAATGGCACGACAGGAGGACGAACATGTCGCTGAAGGGGAAGACGGCCGTGATCACCGGGTCGAACTCGGGTATCGGGCTTGGGGTTGCATGGGAACTGGCCCGTGCCGGCGCGGATGTGGTGCTCAACTCGTTCACTGACAGGGACGAGGATCACGAGCTTGCCGCCGTCATCGGGCGCGAGACGGGCACCCAGGCACGCTATGTCAAGGCGGACATGTCGATCGGCCGGGAATGCCGCGACCTGATCGCGAAAGCCGGGAAATGCGATATCCTCGTCAACAACGCCGGTATCCAGTATGTCTCGCCGATCGACGAATTCCCCGAGGACAGGTGGAACGCGATCATTGCCATCAACCTGAACTCCGCCTTCCACACCACAGCGACGGCGCTGCCGATGATGCGGGCGGCGGGATGGGGCAGGCTGGTCAACATCGCCTCGGCGCACGGGCTGACGGCTTCGCCCTACAAGGCGGCCTATGTCGCTGCCAAGCATGGCATCGTCGGCATGACCAAGGTCGTTGCGCTGGAAACGGCGCAGGAGCCGATCACCGCCAACGCCATATGCCCGGGATACGTGCTGACCCCGCTGGTCGAGGCGCAGATCCCCGACACGATGAAGGAATACGACATGAGCCGCGAGGACGTGATCCGAAAGGTCATGCTCGAACGGCAGCCGTCCAAGGAATTCGCCACTGTCGAACAGTTGGGCGGTACCTGTGTCTTCCTCTGCTCGCCCGCCGCCGACCAGATCACCGGCACGACGATCAGCGTGGACGGTGGCTGGACCTCGCTCTGAGGCACACGCAAATGCGCGCGAGCCTGCGGCATGCAATTGTCGCAGGCGGTGAAGGAGCGGCTCTTGGCACTTAAACGCATCAATCTGGCGCTTCAGGGCGGCGGCGTCCATGGCGCCTTTACCTGGGGCGTGCTCGACCGCATTCTCGAAGACGACGACATCGAGATCGCCGCGATTTCCGGCACCTCGGCCGGTGCGCTGAACGGCGCCGCGCTGAAGGCCGGTCTGATGGCGGACGGGCGCGCCAACCCTGACAGGATGAACAACGTCTTGTTGCACATGATCGACGATGCCGAGTTGATGAACGACCTTGGGGTGGCAACCAAGCTGGTGCCATCGGCGCTGGTCCTGTCGCGGCTGAAAACGGCGGGCAGGGCTGCGGCGCACAGCTTCCTTGCCCGGCACAAGCGCGACCTCAACAGGCGCGACACGCTGGATCTGGACCGGCTGTTCGGCTGAGGCCGTTCAGGCCCGCCCTCCGGCGTCCTTTCGTTCCACCGGCAGCGGAATGGCATCGGCGGCGGGCTTTTCACCGTCCTTGCGGTCGGCGGGATAGACGAGGCCGGCGGAAATGACGAGCTTGGCGGCGTTCTCGACGCTCATGTCGAGATAGATAAGATCGCTTTCAGCAACGAAAAGCAGAAAGCCCGAGGTCGGATTCGGCGTTGTCGGCAGGAAGACCGACATGATCCGCTCGTTGCGGGGAATGTTCCGCGAAACCTCCCCCTTGGCGCTGGTCGAGACGAAGGCGATCGCCCACAGCCCCTCGCGCGGGTATTCGATCAGGCAGGCCTTGTCGAACTTGCTTTCCGTCTGGGCAAAGACCGTTTCGGCGATCTGTTTCACGCCGCTGTAGATCGAGCGGACAATCGGCATCCGGTCGACCAGCCCCTCGGCCCAGCCGATCAGCGAACGGCCGATCACGCCCTTGGCGATCCAGCCGACAAGGACGGTGAAGAACAGGAAAAAGAACACGCCCATGCCGCGGACGTTGATCGTCGTGTCCTCACCGAAGACGCGCCTGAAGAATGTATCGGGCTGATAGGCGCTCGGCACCAGCGGCAGCACAAAGGCATCCACCCATCCCACCACGGTCCAGATCAGCCAGACGGTCAGCCCGACCGGCGCGATCACCACCAGACCGGTCAGAAAGGACGAGCGCAGATTGGCAAACAGGCCCGACCGCTTTCGCGGCAGGTGAATATCTTCCTGTCCGTTGTTCTCGGGCATGATGGGGCGCTACCAACTCGTTCCAGATGATAGCTAGGTGGCCGGATCATCCATGGCAAGCGTTAACGCCGGCAATTCGTTCAAATCAGCGCGCCCTGGCGATTTCATCAGCAATTTCAGCCGCCAATCGCGCATTATTCAGTACCAGTGCGATGTTTGCGTCGAGCGATCTTCCCCCGGTCAGTTCGAAGATGCGTTGCAGCAGAAAGGGTGTCACGGCCTTGGCCGCGATGTTCCGCGCCTCCGCCTCGGCCTGCGCCTGCGCGATGACCGGCGCCAGAACCCCGGTGGGAATTTCATCGGCCACAGGTATCGGGTTGGCGACCAGTTGTCCGCCCGCCAGCCCGAGTTCCCGCCGCATCCGATGCGAGGCGGCAATTTCGGCGGCGGTCTCCATGCGCAACGGCGCGGGCAGCCGCGAGTCGCGCGACCAGAAGGCGGGCAGGGTGTCCTGCCCGAAAGCGATGACCGGCACGCCGAGCGTTTCCAGTACCTCGAACGTCTTCGGCAGATCGAGGATCGCCTTGGCGCCGGCGGCGACAACCGTGACCGGGGTGCGCGCAAGCTCGTGAAGATCGGCCGAAATGTCGAAACTTGCCTCGGCTCCCCTGTGCACACCGCCGATGCCGCCGGTGGCAAAGACCGGTATGTCGGCCAGATGTGCCGCGATCATCGTCGCGGCAACCGTCGTCGCGCCGTTGCCACCGCGTGCCATGCACACGGCAAGGTCTGCCCGGCTGAGCTTGGCGACATCCCCGGCCCGGGCGAGCCTGTCGAGCTGGGCAGCTTCGAGCCCCACGTGCAGCGTGCCCCCCAGCACCGCAATTGTCGCGGGCACCGCCCCGGCGCTCCGCACTGCCGCCTCGACCCGCCGCGCCGTTTCGATATTCTGCGGGTGGGGCATGCCATGGGTGATGATGGTGCTTTCCAGCGCCACGATCGGCGCGGCGTTGGCGCGCGCCGCGGCAACCTCGCTGGAATAGGCTATGGACAGGTTCACGTCAGGTCTCCGAAACATAGGCCGCTGTTGTGTGCAGCGCGCATTCAAGGGCCGCCTGACCGGCAAGCCCGCGCATCTCGGCCGCGATATGGGCCGCCATGAAGGTATCGCCGGCGCCCGTCACACGGGTGACGACCACCTGCGGCGGGTGCCCGACCCGCAGCCCGCCGGGGCCGGATTCGGCCATAGGCGCGGCGCCGTCGGTCACCAGAGCGCGCCGCGCACCCAGGGCGCGCATCCCTTCGGCCGCGGCCTGAGCGTTTTCGAATTTCCTGTCGCAGATCAGCCCGGCCTCGATGCGGTTGACATAGAGCGTGGCGCCGGGGTGACGCAGCAGCGGCACAAGCCGGGAGGCCTTGCCCGGCGAGGCGGGCGCGATGCGCAGATCGGCATTCGAAAACAATGTGTTGCCGGCGATATCTGACAGAAGTCTTTCCGTCAGGTTGCCATCCAGCGCAATGACGCCCGGGTATGGGGCATCGGGTGTGCCTAGCCGCCCATCGCGCAGCGGTTCAAGTATGCTGTCGCCGGCGCGTTCCAGTGAATGGGCGTCGGCAATCGCCGCGATCAGCCCGTTTTCGGCCTCGATTGCCATGTACTGATCGGTCGGCAGGTCGTCCGACCAGGTCACGTGTTCGGTGAGCATGCCCATCGCCCCGGCGGCCCCGGCCAGTTCCCGCCCGGCGGGGTCGCGCCCCAGCAGCGTCAGCAGGGCCGGCCGCAGTCCTTCGCGCACCAGCGCCATGGCGATATTCATCGCAACCCCGCCGGGCAGGCGGGTGATCCGGCCTGGAACATCGTGCCCGACCGCCATCGAACGGGGCGTGCGCCCGATCACGTCCCAGAGAACGGAACCGATGCAGAGAATATCGGGGGCGGTATTCATGCGCCTTTCTTGCTCGGCATCACAGGGCTGGCAAGCCCCAACCGCCGCCGCCCGGATTTCACCCCGAGGGCTTGCAATGATCCGCCCGCCGGTGTAAGCGCGCCACACTTCACAGGCGGGGCCTGGGCCATCGGGGGAGACATCCCCGTTCGGTCCGCCGGTTGGGAGAGATCCCTGAATGACCCTGCCGAGGACGCGAAACCGGAAAGGACAAAGACATGGCGCTTCCTGAATTCTCCAGTCGCCAGCTCTTGGAAGCTGGCGTTCACTTCGGCCACCAGACGCAGCGGTGGAACCCCCGCATGGCCGAATACATCTATGGCGATCGTAACGGTATCCACATCATCGACCTGACGCAGACCGTGCCGATGCTCGACGCCGCGCTCAACGCGGTGCGCGAGACCGTGGCCAAGGGCGGGCGTATCCTGTTCGTCGGCACCAAGCGGCAGGCGCAGAAGCCGATTGCCGACGCCGCCGAACGCTGCGCGCAATATTACATGAACCACCGCTGGCTGGGCGGAACGCTGACCAACTGGAAAACCGTTTCGCAATCCATCGGCCGCCTTCGGTCGATCGACGAGACGATGGCGATGGGCGCCGAAGGGCTGACCAAGAAAGAGCGCCTGCACATGGAGCGCGACCAGCAGAAGCTGCAAGCCAGCCTTGGCGGTATCCGCGAGATGGGCGGCCTGCCGGACCTGCTGTTCGTGATCGACGTCAACAAGGAAGACCTGGCCATCGCCGAAGCCCGCAAACTCGGCATCCCGGTTGTCGCCGTTGTCGATACCAACGCCTCGCCCGAGGGTGTGGATTATGTGGTCCCAGGCAATGACGATGCCGCCCGTGCCATCGCGCTTTATTGCGATCTCGTCTCGCGAGCGGCGCTCGACGGCATGTCGGCCCAGATGGATGCCGCCGGTATCGATGTCGGCGCGATGGAAGACGGCCTGACCGAAGAGGGACTCGAAATCGCCCCCGAAGAGGCCGAAACCCCGGCTGAAGCCTGATATCCTGCGGGTGTTTCGGCACCCGTCATCGAATTGACACAGGCGGCGGGCGCTGGCCTGCCGCATCGGGACCCCAATCGAGGAGAGCCAAGATGGCTATCACCGCGAAACTGGTGAAAGAACTGCGCGACATGACCGGCGCGGGCATGATGGATGCCAAGACGGCACTGACCGAGGTGAACGGCGACATGGATGCCGCCGTCGACTGGCTGCGCACCAAGGGCCTGGCCAAGGCCGCCAAGAAATCGGGCCGGACCGCTGCCGAAGGGCTTGTCGGCGTCAGGGTCGAAGGGGGCAGGGGTGTCGTCGTCGAGGTCAATTCCGAGACCGACTTCGTTGCCAAGAATGCCGAGTTTCAGGACATGGTGCGCGCGATCGCCGATGCAGCGATGAACGCCAGCGATCTGGAGGCGCTGATGCAGGCCGATCTCGGCGGCAAGACCGTCGAGCAGGTCGTGACCGACAAGATCGCCACCATCGGCGAGAACATGACCGTACGCCGCATGGCCAGGGTCGAGGGTGAAACCGTGGTTTCCTATGTCCACAACGCCGTTTCCCCCGGACTGGGCAGGATCGGCGTTCTGGTGGCGATGAACGGCGGCAGCGAGGAGTTCGGCAAGCAGGTTGCGATGCATATCGCCGCCGTCAGCCCGGCGTCGCTGTCCGAGGCCGATCTCGACCCGGCGATCGTCGAGCACGAGCGTCAGGTCCAGATCGACATCGCCCGCGAATCCGGCAAGCCGGAGCAGGTGATCGAAAAGATGATCGAAGGCCGGATGAAGAAATTCATGGCCGAGGTCACGCTGCTTGGGCAGAACTTCGTCATCAACCCCGATCTGACGGTCGGCGCGGCCGCCGGTGAAGCCGGTGCCGAGATCCTTGCCTTCGTCCGCATGGAGGTCGGGCAGGGAATCGAGAAGAAGCAGGAGGATTTCGCCGCCGAGATCGCCAAGGCGGTTCAGGGCTGAGACACGCCCGGTCGACCATCGACCGGCAACGACAACGCCGCCTCTCGGGGCGGCGTTTTTCATATCGGGGTACCTGCGCAAACGGCACATATGGCCCGAAAACGGAAAGGCGGCACAGTCACGGGTAGACTGTGCCGCCTGATCCAATTGGGACCGGCGGTCAAAGGGGATGCCACCGCTGGCCCTGGATGGTGCCGACCCGAAAGATGGAAAATGCATCCTCGGGCCGACGTTCCGGTTTCCCGGTGCGAACCACCTTTGCTCTCAATCCAGAGCCTCCGGCGATCCGCTGTTCCTTGGCTAATTGCCACCACTCACGGAACAAGTAGAAGATGCCAATTCAGGACGATTTTAGAAAGTCCGGAATCCCTGACCGTGGAACCTTCCGCGCGCGCTGCTGACGCCGGCGCTTCGCGGCGTACCGCCTCGATGGCGCGCAGCGCACGCGGGGCGGCTCAGTCCTCGACGATGAATATCTGATTGAGAAACGAAGCCTTCAGAACGGCTTGCGCGGTGGTCATCACGTCCAGCGCCTCGCGCGCAAGGCGCAGATGCTTCTCGATCGTCGCGGGGGTCAG